>JAOZQN010000006.1 GCA_029932195.1 Bacteroidales bacterium
CTAAGGTTTTCTTTTTCGCAAAAGTGTAAAATACTTTGAAAAACGTTGTTTTTTTTATAAATTGCATAAAACGAACTTTTTGTAATACCACCTGTAAGATACTCACAGTATGTAAATTAAATGATTTTGTTAAATTTTAATGTAATGACTATTAAGGCATTACGTTTTTACAGTGAAATTATAACTGTCTAATAATCTGATTATTATGAAGGCAAAAACTTTAGTTTAGAATATCAAAGATATAACTTTTTTTTGCATAAGACAAATAATTGGAGAAAATAAGGGTTTTGAATATTGAAAATATGATATTTTTTATAAGAGTCGAGTTCAAGTTTTTTTGGAGGCTGAAAACAAAAGCGGATACAAATTTCAACCTCTATATTTACTTATTGTAAATGAGTATTTTAAATTTTGTATCTACTTTATTTTTAGCAAAAAAAACTTTTCGAAGTGGACTAAACCTTATAAAGTAAAATAAATTTGACATAAAATACTTTTTGTTTTTAATAAAATATTATATTTGCATTATCGTTTTAAATATATCTAACTTTGAGTCCACTCCGAAAAGCCTCTTTTTACCAAACTCGGCGTTGTAAATCTTTTTTCAATCCTCATTATCAATAAGATAACTGTGGTAAAAAAAAGATTTATGCCTTGATTTTGACAAAAATAGACTTCTCGGAGTGAACTCAACTTTTAAATTAATCAATGATGAAAAAAAAATACTTATTTGTTTTTATTCTTATAATACCACTTTTTTTTACTTCTTGTGAAAAAAAAGGAAATATAGAAATTTATGACACAGGACATGTTGTGGAAAATTGCACTTCGCCATTTTTTATCCAGTTTTATTTAGATTTATCATTTCAACCAACAGAAATAAATTACACTTGGGATTTTGGCGATGGCACTACATCTAATGATAAAGAGCCTATTCATTCATACTCAGAACCTGGGGTTTACAATGTTAAATTAGTAATAGAAAATTACAAAACCATTGTAGAGGAAACTATGATTGTGAATGTAAATAAAGATACTCTTGATATTGTTGCAGATATGGATTATGAGACTATTTTTAATCTGATTGCCCCTGCAGAAATTCAATTTTATAATTACTCAAAACATGCAACTTCATATTTTTGGAATTTTGGCGACGGTCTTGGTTCAGACGAAGTAGAGCCTATTCATATTTATGAAAGTTCAGGAACACAAACAGTTGTTTTATACGCAATATGCGAAGGAGACACAACTTCTGCTACCTATAATTTAGAAATTAAACCTGCACCAGAGAAAGTTTTTATTAATAATGTTGTTATTTGGTTACCAGAAAGCTATCTCGGAGGAGAATACGAACTTGAGTATTATTACGATATTCACAACGAAACACCAGTAGGGCTTGGTTCAATAGCACCATCATCATTTCCAATGGACTGGGTATTTGATGAGGAAATATTTTTCTTTAATGGAGATTACGATAGAGATTTTTTATCTTTTGAGATATGGGACAGATATGATAACCACTCTCCTGTATATACTTTTCAAACAACAATGTCTAAATTAGCCGAAGAACATTACCCCGAAGTTATGGTTTGGGACGATGGCAATGGATTTGCGGCAGAAGTATATTTTTCTTATCAATAAAAAGCTAAATTATAGAACTAAACTCTACTAATAAACGAATAAATTCCTGACCTATCGTAAACTAAATTGCCTGTTTTTTTAATACTCAACATTCAATAAAGAATATTCAATTTTCAACAAAAGAACTAATAAACCAATAAACCAATAAACTAATAAATTAATTATGAAATCGTTAAAACTGTCTATTTTAGGAATTATTATTATTCTACTCTCTAATAGTGCTATGGCACAGTCAAATAGAGACTGGTGGAATAGTTTGTCGCCCGCATGGAAAACTGTTTTTCAAGAACAAGAACTTAAGGGGAAAAATGTTACTCCAAACGACGAACAATTAGAAAGAATTGTTCAAATAACACATATTGATTGTTCTTATAATAAGGAAGTTAAAAATTTAAAACCTCTATCAAAACTTTCTTTTTTAATAGAAATAAGATGTGAACATACAAATATTGAAAGTCTTGAAGGCATAGAAAACTTAACGAACCTTATGGTTATTGATTGTTCTGACAATGATAATATCAATAGCTTAATTCCATTAACAAATAATGTTAATTTAGAAGAAATAGATTGTAGCAATACTATGGTTAAAAATTTAGCCCCACTTGTGTATTTAAAGAAGCTGAAAAAACTTGATGTTCACTATTGCACCGTGAATAAACTCACACAAATAACCAATCTAAAAAGTTTAGAAATTCTTGATGTTTCGCAAAATAGACCTCTTTATGATATAAATGGAGTTGAAGGTCTAACAAATTTGGTGGAATTTAATATTAGTGAAACAAAAGTAAGAGACCTTTCACCTTTAAAACAGCTTAATAATCTTAAGGTTCTAAACCTTGCAATTACACCAGTAGAAACATTAAGACAACTTCAAAATCTTACACAACTTACTGAAATAGATTTTTCTAAAACAAGAGTAGCTTCTGTTAGCTTAGATTATTTATATGGACATTTATCTTTCAAAATGCTAAGAGCCAGAGAAGTAGATATAACCGATGCTGAAATAAAAACTTTTACTGATTTTTATAAACAAAAAAACCCTAATGCCATCATAATAATAACTCCTAAGAAAAAATAGTAAATCTATATATCTTGGAGGACTCGTATTTTTTCACAAAAAAAACCGTATAGTTTTACAACTATACGGTTTTTTATTTTTAATGGAAATCATTTTTTCGTCTATTTTTCTTTTCAGAGTGTTTGCGTTTTTGTTCCAAAATTTTAGCTTTTACATATTTTGAAATTTTATATTTCTTGCGTTTTTTGGGTTTATATAAACCAATTTTCAATAATTCGTAAAAGCGTTCAATGCAATTTTCCTTATTTCTATGCTGGCTACTATTTACTTGAGAAACTATTTGTAAAATATTTTCTTGAACTATTCTACTCTTCAAGTTTTTTTTCAACAATTCCTTCTCTTCTTCTGAAAGCAAAACAGAACTGTCAATATTAAAACGTAATTCTACTTTTGTCTCCACTTTATTAACGTGTTGTCCACCAGCCCCACTGCTTCGAGAGGTTGAGAACTCTAATTCAGAGGAAAAATCTCGTTTCATTGCTAAAAAATTGTTTAATTGTAATAAGTAGTTAGTTAAAAGTTATCAAACTGAAAGGAATTTACTGAAAATAAGTATCTTATTTTAGGCATTTTTCACGAGTGCCAATTTCGGCGTTACTTTTGAAATTTTAAAATACTCATTTACAGATGTAAACTTCAATTCTAAAATTTATAAAAAAGCCTTGAACTTGACACTCATGAAAAACGCCTTATTTTATTATTATTGTTAAAAAAAATTTGTCATACTACTTATTGCTAAATTGCTGAAAATATATTTTCAACAATTTAACAATTCAGCAATACAACAATTATTTAATTATTTTGGAAAATAAATGCGTTTGGATATTTAGTTTTTAATCTGTAAAATTCCTCTTGTGCGTCATTAAGTTTATTAAAAGAACCTATATAATAGTAATATGTATTATCTTTTTTAAATTCTTTTGTTCCTGCTTCAAAATCAGTAATATTTCTTTTTGTAGCCGATTCCGTAATATTTATAGAATATGTAGCATCGTTAGTTTTATCTTCAATAATATACTTCTCAGGAACTACAACCTGTTTTACTTTTAGTTGTTTTTCTGCTCCTTGTTTTGTTACAACAATTTCCACTCGTCTATTATAACCAAGTGCATCCCAAATATATTTACCATTTTTGTCTCTATTTTTAGCAATTTGTTTGTCAAATCCTTTTCCTTCCGATTGTATTTGATTTTTATCTACACCTTTATCTACTAAATAATTTTCCACAAAATTTGCGCGTCTTTTAGAAAGTCGCTTGTTGTAATTAACTGGTCCTTGAGTATCCGTGTAACCAATTAATTTTACAGAAGCATCTTTATTTTGAGTAATATACTCTGCAAGTGTATTTAGCTCTTCGTTATATTTGTTTGTTTTATGTTTGTTTATCTCAAATAAAACATTTGATACAAAAACGACATAAACCTCCTCTGCTATTGTTACTACAGGAATACTCTTTTTTGCTTCTTCTATTGTTATATCATCGTAAAGTGTATATTCTAACGAATTTGGGTCAATACTATTTGTAGATAATTTTGTTAAAATTCTATCTTGGCTAATTCCATTTGCAAGAAGATAATTTTGAGCTACCTCTATTCTATCTTCTCCAATTTTTGTGGTTGGCTCTGTATTTTTTTGTGTAGAAAGATCTACATAAAGATAATCATATTTTTTCATAAAATTAGAAAGCAAATCTAATTCAAGTTCTTGTTGGTCAGACAATTCATTAGTTTCTAAATCAAAATCCGTAATTCGTGATTGTTTTATTTCACCTCTTATTAACGTGTCCATTTCTGCTTTGTAAAAAATATCATGATAGCCAGGCTCTAATTCTTCAATATGTTTTATATCAAACATGTGTCCATCTGCCTCATAATAAATAAGATGTCTATCTCCTGGACGAATAACAAACATATATTTTCCTGTTCTGTCGTTAGGGTTATACATGTTATCTATCATTTTTGTTTTCACATAATAATCTGCAATTATAGTTCCCTCTGGAATTTTACAAAGACTGTCTGTTACAGAAACTTTGTTATTGTCTATAAGCATATCTGTAATTCGTATGCTATCGTTGTAGTTATAATCGAAAATTTTGTCTGCACCAATTTTTCGTGTTCCAATTATTACTGTATCTCCTTTAAAACTAACTTCATTTTTTGAAAACTCTTTGGTTTCAGTATTACTATCATAAGTAAAACCCGTTACAAGGATTATGTCATTTTCGCTTTCGTATAATTCAACAATATAGATATTTGACGATTCTCCTTCTTGCTGTGAAGAATAATATGCTCTATTACCTCTTATTGTTGGAGCAAAAAACACGTCGTTATCAACTGTATTTAATGGAAATCCCATATTTTGTCGATCGATCCAGTTTCCAGACTCATCTAATTGAGCTTTATAAATATCAAATCCTCCCATTGTATTATGACCTTGCGAACTAAAAAATAAAGTAGTTCCATCATAATTTAAGAATGGACCTTCTTCGTCTAATTCCGTATTAATGGTTGGTCCTAAGTTCTTAACATTAACCCATTCTCCTGCATCATTTCGTTCGGCAACGTATATATCCATACCTCCATATCCACCTTTACGCTCACTCGTAAAATACAATTTTTTACCGTCAGTAGAAATACTTGCATGCGATTCTCTTTTTCGTGTATTTACATCTCCTTCTAACTTTTTGGGTGAAGTCCATTCATCTCCATTTGCTGTGCTATAAAAAATATCACCCTTATCTTTTTTTGTAGCCTTATACATAAAAAGTTCATTTCCATCAAAAGACAACCCACAAGTTGCTTCATGATCATTGGAATTTACGGTAGTATCAACTCTGTATGGTTTGGCATCTAATCCAAGTTTTTTATCATATATATATATATCTTCATAAAACTTTTCGTCGTCTGCAATTCGTCCACCTGTGCTACCCTTTCTTCGTGAAGTAAAAATAACCATAGATTCGTCGGCAGTAACAGTAGGGCTATGGTCTGAATATTCTGAATTTATAACACCTAACTTTATTACCATCATCATTTGAGGATTTTCAAAAAGAGCAATAGCATTTTCACAAACCTTTATTTTTTTATCTATTTCCTTCTTATCCCCTTTATTTTTTGTTAAACCTTTTAGTTTTATGTAAGTATCTTTTGCAGAGTAAAAATCATAATTTACATAAAAAGCATAAGCCAGACCATAATAAGCATCTAATGGAGCATATTTTACTTTCTCCCCAGAGTTTTCAAAGTTGGTTATTACTTTCTCAAAAGGCTCTATGGCTCTCCAACGTTCTTTTGTATAAAGATAACAAAAGCCGAGTCTAAAATTAACAGCATCATCGTCTGGATTTATTGCTAATAATTCGTTATATATTACTATGGCTTCTTCAAATTTAGCATCTTCAATGTAATCTTCTGCTTCACTAAACTTGTCTTTGTAAACAGGGTCGTTGTTTTGACCATTGGATAGTTGGGCAAATGATCCCATAGCTATCAGAAAAAATGTTAAAATTAATGTAAGGTGTTTCATAGTCTTCTTTTTCTAAAAATTTTTATAGTCTTCTTAATTTGCAAAGATAGTAAATTTTCATATAAAAAACATATTTTTTAATAAAAAAATTATACATTCAACTTTACATTTAACGAAAATACAGTAACGACCTAAAAAACAATGTTTTAAAAACACGTAAAATGTTTTTAAATAATTACTTTATAATTTACAGAAAGGTATTCTACTGAAAAAGAGCAGTATGATTTAAGTCATTTTTTACAATAATAAAAATCATCTTTTAAAGATTAGTTATAATCTACTTTTACTACAAATTTAAAACATATAATAACCACTAAAAAAATATAATTATGGCAGACATAAAAAAAATAGTAAAAGAAATATCTGCAAAACATGAAGACAAACGGGTTAACTTAATCCCTATACTTCAAGATATTGTAAAAGAAAATAATTTTTTATCAAATGATGCAATGACAGAAGTCGCAAGAGCTTTAGATATCTCTGCTGCAGAAGTTTATGGTGTTGCTTCTTTTTATTCTTTCCTCGAAACAAAAAATGAAGGAAAATATAAGATATATGTGTGCAAATCTATTACTTGCGACATGAAAAACAAAAATAAAATAATAAAAACAGCAGAAGAAATGTTGAAAATAAAGTTAGGAGGAACCTCACCTTGTAAAGAATTTTCGTTGTTGGAAACTAATTGCCTCGGACTTTGCGATAAAGGACCTGCAATGTTAATTAATGACGATTTTTATACAGAACTTACTCCTACCAAAATACAAGAAATATTAGGAAAAATAAGAAGAGAAGGAGTATCTTGCTAACTATTAGCTATGCAAGGCAACAACAAACACAAATCAGAATAACAAAAAGCGAAGAGCTAAAAGCAAAAAGCTAATAGCCAAAAGCTGAAAAAAAACAAACAAAATGACAAATAAACTAAAAAAAGCTGACATAATATTTAGTGAATATTCAGTTGCTCCATATCAGATATTAAAAGAAACGATAAAAAAATCCGAAGACGATGTAATTCAAGAATTATTAGATTCTGGATTAAAAGGAAGAGGTGGTGCAGGATTTCCAACAGGTTTGAAATGGAAATTTGGAGCTGCCGAAAAAGGCGATGTAAAATATATTATCTGCAATGCAGATGAAGGAGAGCCAGGAACTTTTAAAGACCGTAAACTTCTTATGGAAGTGCCTCGTAAAGTTATCTCTGGAATGGCTATATGTGCCTGGGCAACAGGAGGAACACAAGGGTATATTTATTTAAGAAGCGAATATAAATATCTTATTCCAGACCTAAAAAAAGAATTAGAAATATTTAAAAAATGCTCTAATGAAATGGGATTAGATTTTCCTATTGAAATTTTTATTGGTGCAGGTGCTTACATTTGTGGTGAAGAGACTGCTCTAATAGAATCTATGGAAGGAAAAAGAGGTGAGCCAAGAAATAAACCACCATATCCTATCCAAGACGGATTACATGGCAAACCAACTATTGTAAATAATGTAGAAACTTTTGCTTCGGCATCTATGGTGTGTCGCTATGGTGCAAAAGAATATCAAAGATTTGGAACATCTGACCAAAGAGGTTCTAAATTATTTTCTATTTCGGGAGATTCACCAAAAGAAGGTGTTTACGAACTGGAACTTGGAATGAGTATTGCTAGTTTTGTTAAAGAATTTGGCGACGGAGATACAAAAGCAGTCCAAGTTGGAGGAGTAGCTGGTTTTTGCATTCCCCGTAAAGATTTTGAAAAAGCAATTGTAGGTGAAGGAAATACTTCTGGTGCTTCTACAATGGTGTTCAATAGCACTCGTTCAATGTATAGAGTTTTACATAATTACTTAGAATTTTTTGAAGAAGAATCATGCGGACAATGCACACCTTGCAGAATAGGAACACAACAACTTCTAAAAGGACTCGAAGCAGTTAAACATGGTAAAAAACCTGCCGAATACCTCGACCAACTTGTTAAACTAAGCGAAACAATGCAAATAACATCTAAATGTGGTCTTGGTCAGTCGGTTACTAATTCATTCACTACTATTGTTGATAACTTTAGAGAAGAAATGATTTATTAAAAAAAGGAAAAACAATTGAAAAACGATAGAAATACAATGGAAAATTATAGATAAGTTATGTTACTTACAATTGTATTTCAATTTATTACAATCGTATTTCATCCTTTCCCTTAATAACAATTAAACTAAAAAAACTATGTCAAATACAGTAAAATTAAATATAGACGGCATTCAAGTAGAAATAGAAAAAGGAAAATCTATACTTGATGCTGCAAAACAAGCAGACGTTCGCATACCAACACTTTGTCATCACGAAGACTTATGCGTATCAGGAAACTGCCGAGTTTGTGTTGTAGAAATTGAAGGAAGAAACAGATTAGAAGCCTCTTGTGCTGTGCCTGCCGAAGATGGTATGAAAGTTATTACATCATCACCAAAAGTGAGAAGAGCAAGAAAAGATGTTGTTGCACTTCTTGTTTCGGAACACAACACACAATGCACAACTTGTTACCGTAGCACAAACTGCGAGCTTCAAGACCTATCTGCTGAATATAATATTGATAACGAAATTTATTTAAGTGTTCTTAAAGAAGGAACTACTGTTGATAAATCATCGTGGTCTATAGAAAAAGACGATAGCAAATGTGTGCGTTGCCAAAGATGTGTTAGAGTATGTGCTGAATTACAACATGTTAATGCTCTTACAGTTGCAAATAAAGGTAAAGATATGAAAATTTCTACCTATGCCGAACTTCCATTTGCAAGTGTAGTTTGCACAAACTGTGGACAATGTATAACTCACTGTCCAACAGGTGCTTTAACAGAACGCAGATATTTTGATGACATTTGGGGTGCAATTGGAGACCCTGATAAACACGTAGTTATAAACACAGCTCCATCAGTGCGAGTGGCACTTGGTGAAATGTTAGACTTCCCAGTAGGTTCAATAGTTACAGGAAAAATGGTAACAGCCCTTAAGAAAATTGGATTTGACTCTGTTCTTGATACCGATTTTGCTGCCGACCTCACAATTATTGAAGAGGGACACGAACTACTTGACCGTTTGAAAAAAGCCCTTGTAGATAAAGATGAAACAGTAAAATTACCAATGATAACATCTTGTTCTCCAGGTTGGGTTAAATTTATAGAGCACATGTATCCAGACCATTTGGGACATCTTTCTACTTGTAAATCTCCACAACAAATGTTTGGTGCAATGACCAAAACATATTACGCAGAAAAAATGGGACTAGACCCATCAAAAATTGTTAGTGTAGCAGGTATGCCTTGTGCTGCTAAAAAGTTTGAAGCAAATCGCCCTGAAATGAAAAGTAGTGGTTATCAAGATGTTGATGCTGGTCTTACTACTCGTGAAATTGGGCACATGATAAAACAATCTGGACTAAATTTCATGGATTTAGACGACAGCGATTTTGATAGTATCATGGGACAATCATCTGGAGCAGGTGTTATTTTTGGAGCAACTGGTGGTGTTATGGAAGCAGCTTTAAGAACTGTATATGAGCTTGTAACAGGAAGAGAAGTTCCATTTAAAAACCTAAATATTACTCCAGTAAGGGGACTTGAGGGAATAAAAGAAGCAACTATTAAATTTGAAAATTGTCTGTCAGGTTTTAGTTTCTTAAATGGGGTTGAAGCAAAAATAGCAATTGCACATGGTCTTAAAAATGCAAGAATTATTATGGACCAAATAAAAGACGGAAAATCACCATATCATTTTATTGAAATTATGGCATGTCCTGGTGGATGTATCGGAGGTGGCGGTCAGCCAATACCAACCAACGATGAAATTCGCTTAAAACGTATTGCTGCAATTTATGCCGAAGATGCTGGGAAACCAATCCGTAAATCTCACGAAAATCCTGAAATTACTATGATTTATCAAGATTTCTTGAAGGAACCTTTGGGAGAAAAATCACATCATCTATTACACACTCATTACATAAAACGTAACAGATATTAAACTGATTGATTCATGGAATTGTTTAATTGCTATATTGCAACAAAACTCATAACAATTTCATGAAATAATATAAGCTAAACTTTTGTTATTTAAAATTATAAAAATAGAAATTAGGGTTTTATCCTTAATTTCTATTTTTTTTTAGAATAATAACCGAAATTTAATATTTTTGTCAATTATATTTACAAAAAGGGCGGTTTTCACGGGTGCCAATTTCAAGGTTTTTTTGTAATTTTAGAATTGAAGTTTACCTTTGGGCACTCCTAAAAACTCAAAAATCAAGGCTTTCAAAATTCTTAAAGTTTGAGTTTACTCCTGTAAATGAATATTTTACTAATTTTGTATAACGCAGAGTTTGGAGTTTTTAGGAGTGCCCCTTTGTAAATGAGCATTTTAAAATTTCAAAAATAACGCAGAAATTGGCACTCGTGAAAAACGCCACAAAAAGATATAAAAATGACAAAAAAAATAGTTATAATAGGCTCAGGAAATGTTGCTACTCATTTATCAATAGCCTTATTTAAAGAGAAATATGAAATTGTTCAAGTTTTTAGCAGAACTTTAAAATCTGCAAAAATTTTGGCAGAGCAAGTTAATGCCAATTATACCAACTTATCTGAAAATTTATTTCTACATGCTGATTTATACATTATTGCAGTTTCAGATAATTCGATAAGTGAAATTGTAAATTTTGAGGCACTCAAAAATAAATTTTTGGTTCACACGGCAGGTAGCGTTTCTATTGATATTTTTGAAAATAAAATTTCTAATTATGGAGTTTTTTATCCACTTCAAACATTTTCCAAAAATATTTCTGTAAATTTTAGCGAAGTTCCTATTTGCATAGAAGCCTCTGCCCTACCCTATCAAAAGTATTTAGAAAAAATTGCTCATAATTTGGGTTGTAAGACTTATTTGATTAATTCTTTAGAACGAACAAAATTGCACCTTGCTGCAGTTTTTGTAAATAATTTCACTAATTATTTATACTCAACGGCATACAATATTCTTGAAAAAGATAATTTACCTTTTGAAATTTTGCATTCATTAATCAAACAAACTTCTGAAAAAGCAATAAATAATAATCCGAATAAAGTTCAAACAGGACCTGCTGTAAGGGGAGATGAAACCACAATAAAAAAGCACCTCAAAATGCTTGATAGTGAGGTGCTTTATAAAGAAATTTATACAGTCATCAGCAAACAGTTAGATATTGGCGGTTAGCTTTTAGTCGTTGAGAAAGCCAAAAACCAACCGCTAACAGCCAATAAGCCTAAAAAATCTATTCTTCTATTACTCTTCCACCTCCGCCACCTACTGCTCCAAAATTAAAGCCGAGAGTAAAACGAAGTGTTTGTTCAAGTGGATTGTTTGGAGCAGATGCTACAGGAATAAGGTATGAAAAATCTATAGAAAATACGTTTAATTTTACACCCACTCCTGTTGTTATATATTTTCTTGCACCTTTAAATTTATGTTCATGAAAATATCCAGCTCTAATGGCAAACTTATTTGAATACCAATACTCTGTTCCTACTGAATACATTAACTCATGTAACTCTTCTTTTACTCCAAAGGGGGCATCGTAAAAAGACTGCACAATTGCAACTGGTGCTGCAATATCCTCTTGTCTAACATGATTACCGATAGAATCCATTTGTGGAGTTGTTACAAGAAGTTTATTTATATCAAAAGCAAATGTAAATTTATTATACTGGTCTAATTCAGTAGTATATGATGCTCCTATTTTCATATTTGCTGGAATAAAATTTTGCTCCACACCTCCATAAGAAACCTTAGAACCAAGATTACTTAAATTTATACCTGCAGCAAAAAGTGAGGGCATTCCATTTACTTCAAAATCTTTTTTATAAAAAAAAGATAAGTCTCCTGCATAGGCTATTCCTGCATGAGTAAGTCCTGCACCAGAAACTTGCTGACCTCCAGTAAGATCTGAATAAATAAATCTAAGAGCAATTGCCCCTGATAAATTCTCGGATAATTGTAGAGCATATGCTCCATTAAATGAAAATTCATTAGGATTATGCACTACCGTATTTTGCCCTTGATCGTTAGTAAATTGAATTTGCCCGATGGTAAAATAAATAAGAGAAAGTGCAACAGTTTGCCGTTTGTTTATTCTTTTAAAACCAGTTAAAGTATTGAGACTCATGTCGGTTGTGAGTTTTCGTAACCAAGGAGTATAAGATAATGCTACACCAAAATCTTTTTCAGTAAAAGCATATTTTGACGCATTCCAAAATAAAGAATTTTCATCTGGCGAAGTTGCTACTCCTACATCTCCCATTGCTCCTGCACGGGCATCTGGCGTAATAGTTAAAAATGGAACTGCAGTAGAAATAGAATTTAATCCTTCTACAAGTTCTTGGGCTTTTGTTATGTTTGCAGTTAAAACTAATATTGTTATTACTGCAAAAGAAAACATTTTTCGTTTCATGATAATTGGGGTTTAAAATTAAAAAATGAAAGAATTACTAAATAAGTGTTAAGTTTTTAATGTTGAATTTTAATTGGCTACCGCCTAATCTTACTAACAAAAAAACTTATTTTCAGTAAATTCTTATGTTTATTTATCGAAAAATGTAAAATTTTATCATAGGTTGGATTTAAAATTGAATTTTAATAAATATTAATTTGTTATTTTGTTATAGACTTTCTTTTTTTTAAAAGGTTGCAAATATAATAAGTATTATTTTAAAATCAATAATTTTTCGTATTTTTCTACATTTTTTCCTGTTGGGGTTGTTATTTTCAACCTGTAAATATATACGCCACGCCCTATGTTTGCTTCAAAATCATCTGTTCCATTCCATTCTATTGGGTCTGAGCGAAAACCTGTTGTAAACATTTGAGTGTGTAAAGTTTTCACCACTTTTCCCGATACAGTAAAGATTTGCAACAGCACATCAAGTTCGGTTCCGGGCTGATTATGTTCAAAAAAGAAAGATGTATTTGTAGTAAAAGGGTTTGGGTAATTAAAAAGTCTATTTATTGTAAACTCGGTTGATTCTACCACCAAAAAACTAATTTCTGCCTCCGATGAGTTATTGTAAACGTCCCATGCCTTGAGTGTTAGAGTGTGTTCACCTTCATCTAACTTATAAAGCCCATAATCTACCTTTCCTTTTTGATAACTATTTAATTCTGCTTCATAATAATCATTTAAAACAAACATTTGACTTGTGTTTTTATCTACAACTGCCGTTATGTCGTGTCCTATTCCACTACCTGCGGTATTGATTCCACTTTCGTCAGATAATTTTGCAAAAACCGAAGGGCTCTGATTTGTCATTCCCCCATTTATAAAAGTGCTATCGTTCATAAATAACTGAATTTCAGGTCCAATATTGTCTTCTGCCACATTATCGCTTGTGCCTCCTATGATAAAATCTTTAAAATATCCACGTCCATCAACATTTCCATCTTTGGCAAAATAACTAATTTTTCCATAACCATAATTATAATAAATATCTTTTGGAACTATAAATGAAAATGAAAAATCGCCATTTGTAACACTTGCTCTTCCTTTAAAAAGTGTATTGTTTTGATAAAAATAATAAAACGGTTCTTCGCCACCATTTCCGAGAGTTTTAAATTCTTTATTTTTGTCAAGCACTGTAGGATAGACAGTTCCATTAAAATTTGTTAATTTATTTCCACTTCTATCTCTAATTTCACCAGTAATTGTAACTAGTTCTAAGGCACTTAAAGTATCGGTTGTTTTTACAGAGTTTCCATTAATTGAGGTTGTTATAATTTCATTTTTAGCATAATTTAATTTGAGTGCAGGGTCTCCAAAAAGAGCAAAATATCGTCTGTTTTTTCCAGTAGTTACATTTTTTGCACGCATGTAAACATCACCAAAGCTATATTGTCCGTCTTCATCTCCTTCAAACATATAGTCGTAGGCATTATTATTTAAGTTGAAATTAGATTGTGAGTATGAGACTCTTGCAGTAGTAAACATCGCAATTGCTCCTCCTTCTGGATTTAAAAATACATATTCGCCAGCCGATGTAGTAGATTTATTTTCTGTTTGAGAATAACCATCAAATCTACTAAATTCGCAGGTTCCTGTAAAAAATAAAGATAAACGTTCAAAATTGTTCCAATTATTTATATCATTAATTGTTACAAGTCTCTCATGTGCAAGAGTTTGTGTACTTCCGTGTCCTGAGTAATTAACAATCAAAGCTCCTTTATTTATCCTATTATTAAGTTCAATAACTGCCTGTGGATATTCCTCTCCTACCGCAGAAACTTCCTGGTTATAAGCATCTAAGAATATTTTTTTAATAATAAAAGAAGGATACAAAGTATCAATTTTTGTTGATAACTGCTCTGCATCATCCATGTGTGTATTAGAATCTTCATCATCACCAACAAAACACAATATATTTTGCCAATCTCCCTTATTATCAGGATTTAAGTAAGAACGAATTTTGGCAACCATCTCACTTGCTTCTTCTGGTGTTTTTACAGGAATTCGCCCTACACCAATATCTAGGTTACCTTCAAGCTCGCCTTCATCATCATCTAAAAGTGCAAAATAATCATCAGAAGTTGTTGTCAATAAATTGCTATCAGATGTATAAGAATGATGTGTTTGATAAGTAAGAATAAAATTAGAATTTATTTCTGCATCTGGCTCTATATCTGATTTGTTTTTGTAAGAACCATCACCCAAAAGCAACAAATATTTCAGTTTGCTATTATTTTTCCAATATGCAAGTTTCACAAAATTTCTGATAGCCGAAATATCTGGAATTCCACTTGAAAATTCGTTGTAAACTGCCTCTGTTGTAGCCACCTTAACAGTCATATTATCGTGGTCTCTATGTATTTGTGCAATTTCTTCGGCTTGTGCCAAAAAATCGAGGTGAGTAACAATAATCATTTCAGTATTAGCACTTATCGCATGTAAATCTTGATTTTCAATTTCTCCCATATTATTTCCTATATAATAAGGTGTCAGAAAATTACTTCCATCGTAGGCTACAAATTCTTTTAGAGTTTCGGTTTCTACTTTAAAATTAAGAGATGAACCAGAGTTTGTTACATTAATTTTTTTCGGACGATTAGAATTTGTTATATCCCAAACCACTGTATTTGAGTTAGTTTCAGATAAATTGAATTTTGTAATATTTCCTGCTCCTGTGGTGGAAGCATCTCTAAATTGCAATTGTCCGTTTACTAATTTTAACGCACATTTTGCATTATAATCAATAAAATTGAGCCAAGCATCAGACGAAGGTGCTGGTTTATTGTAATTTATATTCAGATTAATATTATCAGAAGTTGAAGCATTATGAGTATATAAATTTGAAGAAGTTTTTGCATAAAAGGAACTATGGCTATCTCCTGTTGCAGATGCAATTGAAGTGCTTTTATTCAAATTGTTAGAAGTAAAATTAAACGAACTTACAACCGGAGACCTCGCCACAACCGACACATAAAGTTTCATTTCAGAATTATCCACGAGATTAGACATTTCAAAACTAAAATCTTGCGAAGTAGTGGTCTGAAAACTTTCGCCAAGCCAAATTCTCCCAGAATTTAACAAATTAACACCTTCTTTTTCATGAAAAATGCGAAAATCATAACTATTTATTGATAAGTTATTTGTTCCAGATGCTTGATTTTCAGTTTTTATAGAATTACTATAACCAGTATTTTTATCTGTAAGAAAATAATATGCCGTATCGGAATAAATATGCAAGCGGTGCATAAAAATTCCTTTATTTTCGTTGTAATCCCAAACAGTTGGAGCTTTTGCATAAAATAAAATATAGTTTGACGCTCGCAAAATATCATTTTCGGTAAGGTCGTCAATATACTCTTCGGAGTTATTAAAAGGAAGCAATCCCTCGTCGTTGCCAAAAACTCTCACTGCCGACGGATTAGAAAATCCGAGATCTGTGAGTTCTCTATCAGTAATTTTGTAAATTCCCGACTCAGTTATCCCTATTTTCACCCATTTTCCAGAATTTAAAACCGAATTTTCTACAAGATCTTTGCTTTTTTGTGATTTATTTTCAATAAATTCTCCTTCTTTTATAACAAGTGTAAAACTTACAAGCCGTTCTATTTTACCATTTTTAAGCCGTAGCGGAACAAAATTTAAACTCAAAAGCGGAACTCTACGGGCAGAATATATTTTATTTTCAATTTCAATATTATTTTTTATTTCAGATAAATTTCTAACTCCCGACTTATCCGACTCCGAAAGGATTTCGTATTTTTTATTTTCAAGAGAAATAATAATTTCGCCCCCATTATAATTATATTTTTTCAAATTAATTACTTTTGCAAAATATGGTAGATTATAACTATCGAGATATTCCGAGTTTTTAAAATTCAGATGATAAAATTTTTTGGTATTTATTTCGTTTCCATTCTGAACTATTTTTTTATCCGTCCACAATATTTTTTCGTCAGATTTGTGTAAAATCTGTGCAAAAGTTAATTTACTGATAAAAAGAACAATTAGTATAAATATTATTTTACGATATTTCATTTTTTATTTACAATTTTAGGATTTACGATTTAAGAATTACGATTGGTGGACACCTAATGAATTAAATTTTCTAAATTAGTTTTTCTGGCGTCCGCCAATCGTAAATTGTAAATCGTAAATAATCCATCATTAACATTTTTTAGATGATTTTAGATTTGCGAATATCAGATATTTTTTTAAAAAAAACAAATATACAACATATTTTAACGTTTATGTTTGTCTTTTTATTAAATATTTTTCCTGTAAAATCGCAAGATGTTCATTTTTCACAGTTTAAACCAAATCTAATTAATTACAATCCAGCCTTTGCGGGATATGAAAAATGTGCCATTTTATCTTTGCATTATAAAAACGAACAAGTTGGAATAAATAATGGTTTTAATACATTACAAACCAGTTACAACCAATATTTTTCGGCACTGCACGGAGGAATTGGTATAAATATTGCAAAAGAGCGGTTGGGTGGAAATACATTTAATTCAACTTATGCTAATGCAATGTATTCTTCTCATTTTAAAATAAATAGGAGAACAAAATTAGCATTGGCAATAGAATCATCTTATTATCAAAATACTTTTAATGCGAGCCAACTCGTGTTTAGCAACATGATAGATGATTTGAATGGTGTAATTTTTCCTTCGGTAGAAAATTTTGTAAACGAAGATGTAAAATTTATAGATTTTAGCACAGGAATTTTATTTTATCAAAAAAAAATATTTTTGGGTATTTCGGCAAGTCATTTGAGGCAATTTATGCTCTCAGGTGAGCAGTATTTTTTGCCCATAAAATACAGTTTTCAAGCAGGTTACAGGCTCTCATTTGATCCATTCGATTTACGAAAAGAACAATACGCAATAATGCCAATTTTGGTATATCAGCAACAACAAAAACACCAGTTTTTGAAATATGGTTTTTATTTTATAAAAAAAAATTGTTCCTTTGGGCTTTGGTTAAAACAAAGTTTTTATCCACATTTCACCAATGATGCAATTATACTTACATTTAGTGTTAAGATAAAAAAAATGCAAATAACTTATAGCTACGATGTTCCAACAACACGCCTTTTAAAATCGTCGTTTGGAAACAATGAAATCTCTTTGCTATTTAACTTTAATTGCAAAGAAAAAAGAAATAATAATACAATAAATTGTCCCGCTTATGAGTTATAAAAGTAGTAAAAAGTTATAAAGTTAAAAGTCATAAAGCTTAACAACTTTTACGAACTTTGTAACTTCTAACTTTAAAAATTTTATAACTTTTAACTTTATAACAAACTAATAACTAATTTTAAATTAAAAACAAATGAAAATTAAAGCAAATTTTTCGCTAATAATGCTACTGGCTATCGTTGTTTCTTTGCTCTCATCTTGTGGACCTTCTTTGGATAGAAAAGCTGGAGAGTCGGGAAAAACAGGCTGGGCATACAACGACGTTGACTGGGGAGGTTTTGAAGTAATAGAATACATAGAACAAGAAGCTGGACCTGGTTTAGTGCTAATAGAAGGTGGAACATTTACTATGGGAAACACCGAACAAGACGTTATGTTTGACTGGAACAGCGTTAGAAGAAGAGTAACAATATCTTCTTTTTATATGGACGAAATGGAGGTTTCTAACTTAGATTACTTAGAATATCTAC
Organism: Bacteroidales bacterium; assembly: GCA_029932195.1. Taxonomy (GTDB): domain Bacteria; phylum Bacteroidota; class Bacteroidia; order Bacteroidales; family JAOZQN01; genus JAOZQN01. The sequence continues at coordinate 18,416 of JAOZQN010000006.1, forward strand.
GTTGGACATCAAGAATTTTTATTGAAAATCCAGAAATTTATAGACGAGCTTTACCAGATACACTTGTTTGGAGAAGCAGACTTGCGTACAACGAACCTTACGTAGAATATTATCTTCGCCATCCAGCATACCAAATGTATCCTGTTGTTGGTGTAAGTTGGGAGCAAGCAAACGAATATTGTATTTGGAGAACAGACAGAGTAAATGAAAAATTACTTGTTGATGCAGGATTTTTAGAATTAGATCCAGACCAAGCAAGTGCAAACAACTTTAATACAGATGCATACCTTGCAGGTCAATATGATGGAGCTACAGCTGGATTTCAAGACCTTGAAGGCAACGACAGAAATGCAAGAATGGAAGATGGAGTTTTACAACCAAAATACCGACTTCCAACAGAAGCTGAATGGGAATATGCTGCACTTGCACTTGTAGGAAACTCCGAACAAGAAAGAATATATACACAAAAAATATATCCTTGGAATGGACACTACGTAAGAAACCCAGAAAAAGTAAATAGAGGTCTATTTATGGCTAACAGCGTGCGAGGAAGAGGAGATTACATGGGTGTTGCAGGATACCTTAATGACAATGCTGCTCCAACAGCACCAGTTGATGCCTATTGGCCAAACGACTACGGTTTATACTGTATGGCAGGAAATGTAAACGAATGGGTACTTGATGTTTATAGAGAAGCTTCTTCTATGGATATTGACGAATTTAATCCATTTAGAGGTAATGTTTTTGAAACATTAGAAAGAGATGCAGATGGCAATCCAATAGAAAAAGATAGTATGGGAAGACTTAGAACAAGAAAAATGGGACAAATAACCCAATTCTCTGAAATAACACAAAATGATGTAAATCACGAAACTGATAGATATAATTATAGAAAATCTGATAATAAAAATTATGGTGATGGAGATGCTCGTTCTACTATTGGACCACTTTGGATTGACCCACCAGAAGATAACACACAACAAATGTATAACTACGATGGAAACGACCCACAAACTCACCAAGCTTCAACTTCACTTGTAAACGACAATGTTAGAGTATATAAAGGTGGTAGCTGGAAAGACAGAGTATATTGGTTAGTTCCTGGAACAAGAAGGTTTTTACAAGAAACTCGTAGCACAGATGATATAGGTTTTAGATGTGCAATGATTAGAGTTGGTAGCCCAGGAGGTTATTAAAATATTATAATATTGTTAAATTGTTGTATTGTTAAAATTGCTACACACTGTTAAATAACAGTTAAGCAATATAACAATATAGCAATTTAATAGTTTTTTGTAAACTCCTCATAACTATAAAACCAATTAATTTTAGTTCCTTTCTTTTCCATTCTTCTAAACCAAGTCATCTGACGTTTTGCAAACTGGTGAATTGCAATGTTTAATTTCTCTACCATCTCATCATAAGACAGTTTTCCAAGTAAATATAAAGTTATAAATTTATATTCCAGTCCGTAATAGATTAAAGTTTCTGTTGGCACTCCTTTCTTAATCAAAGTCTCTACTTCATCAATCATTCCTTCTCTTAATCTCTGATGTAAACGCTCTGTTATTCGTTTTCGTTGAATACTGCGTTCATGTTTTATACCAATAACATAAGAATTTATTTTTGGATATTCAATTATTATTTTTGGATTTTCTTTATAATAAGTCTCTATTTCAATTGCTCTAATTGCTCTTTTTGCTGTGTCAAATTCAGTTGTATTATGAACTTTTTTTAAAGATATTAAGATTTCTTTTAACTCTTCAATAGATTTATTTTTCAAATCTTCTCGTAAAATAGTATTTTCTGGAACTTCAACAAGTTTGTAATTTTTTATAATTGCCTCCAAATACATTCCAGTGCCTCCACACATAATTGCTGTTTTCTTATTCTTTTTTATTTTATCAAAAGCCCTAAAAAAATCTTTTTGAAATTGAAAAACATTATATTTTTCACCCGCATTTAAAATATCTATCAAATGGAAAGGTATTTTTTTGCCATTAAAAGCATATTCATCAATATCTTTACCCGTTCCAATATCCATTCCTCTATAAACTTGGCGAGAATCTGCACTTATTATTTCTCCATCAAAATCAGTTGCCAGATTAGTTGCGAAAGAAGTTTTTCCTCCTGCCGTAGGACCAAGAACTGTTATGAGATTATATTTTTTATCAATAGTTATCATATTGCAAATTAACAAATATTTTTTCAAATAAAAAAGTAATTTATTTTTTGTATTAAAATAAATTTATTTATCTTTGCAGTTCTTAATTTTTTAAGGTCACGTGGCCGAGTGGCTTAGGCACTGGTCTGCAAAACCAGCTACAGCGGTTCGAATCCGCTCGTGACCTCTCAAAAATAGCCTCTCACTTTTAGTGAGAGGCTATTTTTATAACTTTATTTCAGGTTCGATATCATCAATTATTGAGTTGAAATAATTATTGAAAGGCAACATTGCCTTGCACGTTTTTTCAATATCTGAAATTAATTTTTCTGACGAAACTTGCTTTTTTGACAAATCATGCGATACAAAAAAACTTTTAAATCTCAATAAATCAATATCTTTATGGTCTTTGGGATAACCACGAGGGGCTGTTTTTAGTTTTTCGCCCTGAACGGCATTAAACGTTTTCACAAAACTATCTGCTCTTACAATTTCTCTCAAAGCTTCTGAATTATACATTATTTCTGTTCTTATTGCCTTCAAAATATTTGCTTGTGGCATATAAATTCCTCCTCCCACAAAAGATTTTTCGGGGTCTATATGGACATAAAATCCTGCATAACTACTTTTTTTTCCTCCCTTATTAATGTATGCTCCAAAATTAGTTTTATACGGAAGTTTGTTTTTAGAAAAACGAACATCTTTATAAATCCTAAATGTGCATTCTTTGGCAAAGCCTACATCTATCTGATTATCAACAGATTTTAATACTGGTATTAATTTATTTACAAATAAATCAAACTCTTCTTTTGCTTCTAAATATAAACTCTTATTATCAGCAAACCATTCTCGGTTATTATTTTTTGAAAGTTTTTCTAAAAACTTGTTTGTGTTTTTTAATTGCATAAAATATTTTTTCTATTGTTACTTGTTTTAAATTTTACTTTTTTTGTCTCAGTCAGGTGTTTTTCACCTGACTGCATTTACACACATTTATCTATTGGTCTGCGTGCAGGTGGAAAACACCTGCACGAGGCAAAAAAATATTGTGTATGTATTAATTGCATAAATATTACAAATGGCGAATGCCAGAAAAACTATTATTAGGTGTAAACCAAGCGTAATTTGCAATTCTTTAATTCATTATTATTATTATTATTACTGCGTCAATTTCTTTTTTTGTTTGCTTTAGTGTTACTTTTTGTTCAAATCCGTTTATATAAATTTCTACTTCATGTGAATATTTTTTATTTGTATTTTTGGGAGAGTCTATAATAAGATAATTATTATTTTTAATAAAACTATCATTTTTTTTATCAAATGATAATATTGTTCCAAGTTCGTAATTATCAATGACCTTATCCAAGTTGACAAAAATATTTCCAGTCATTCTTTTTTTAGATACTGGCAATGCTCTCACAAAAAACTTTCTATTTGGTACATAAATTATCTCTTTATAATTAATCTTTTTATCTTCATGTTCGGAAGGAAAATTATTTTCCTTAATTATCTCATCAATAGTTTGCACTTCCTTCATATGAAATACGACCTCTACTGTATCTCCCTCATTACCAACCTGCGTATATTCAGGAATAAACTCACCATTTTTTTCACCATCAACATCTTTTGCTCTACAATTAATTTCTCTCCCCCAATCAGTAACCCCATGTAATTCAAACTCTCCCATCTCATTAGAAAAAATACTATCACCCTGAGACATTGAAGTTCCTACAAAAATATTGGATATTGGAGCATTTGTTTCTTCTGCTACAACTCTTCCTTTTATAAAATAATCTACCATTGGTGCTCCGTATTGGGCAATAATTTTATTGGAAAAACCTACAATTATTCCAATTGTAGATAAAACAAATGCTAAAAATTTTAAGTAATAGTATCTTGTTGTTTTTTCCATAATAATTTTAGATTAGATTTTGAACAGACAAATATACAAATTATTTGACAAAAGTTTTTATTTTTATCAAAATATATTTTATTTTTTTATCTTTGCAATTATCATTATAAAATTTTAGAATATGAAAATAGTAATTGCAGGAGCCGGGGAAGTAGGAACATATCTTGCCAAAATGCTCAATAACGACCGACACGATATAGTTGTTATTGACATTGATAAAGAAAAACTACAAAATATGTCGTCTCATTTTGACTTACTAACAGTTAGTGGTTCTGCATCTTCCATAAATATTTTAAAAGAAGCACATGTTTGCACAACAGATTTATTTATTGCAGTAACCGAACGCCAGGAGACAAATATAACAGCTTCTATATTAGCTAAAAAACTTGGAGCAAAACGAACAATTGCAAGGGTAGATAACAAAGAATACATTGAAACTGAAAATAATAAAATAATAAAAAGTTTAGGAATAGATTCTCTCGTATATCCCGAAATTTTGGCGAGTAACGAAATAATAAGCCTTGTAAAACATTCAGGATTAGCAAAATCTATAGAATTTTCGTCTGGCAAGTTATCTCTGTTTGAAATAAAAATAGAAAAAGATTCACCTATTATAAATCTTAGCTTAAAACAGCTTATAGAAAAATATGACTCAGTAGATGCACGTATTGTCGCAATTAACAGAGATGATAAAACTATTATTCCAAGAGGTGATAATATATTATTAGAAAACGACCTTGTTTACATTGTTACAGATAAAGAGGGAGTAAATAAAATAATTGCATTGTTAGGGATTAAAGACCACGAACTTAAAAATGTAATAATTTTGGGAGGTAGCCGAGTTGGGGTAAAAACAGCTCGTCATTTAGAAAAAAACTGCTACGTAAAACTTATTGAAAAAAGCCAAGAAAAAGGCTTCTCAATAGCAGAAGAACTTGATGAAACTCTTGTTATAAATGATTTAGGAACAAGTGCTGAATTTTTAATAAGCGAAGGAATAGAAAAAACAGACGCTTTTATTGCCGTTACAGGAAATTCCGAAATTAATATTATTTCTTGTGTGCTTGCCAAAAAACTTGGTGCGAAAAAAACAATCGCAGAAGTGGAAAATCATGATTATCTTACTTTGGCAAAAAATATGGGTATTGATATTATGATAAATAAAAAATTGATTGCTGCAAGCCATATTTATTCATTTACAATAAACGCAGAAGTGGTTAATGTCCAATGCTTTACAGACACAGAGGCAGAAGTTTTAGAATTTGTTGTTCATAAAAATTCTAAAATTACTAAAAAAGAACTGAAAAATATAAAATTTCCAAAAGGAGCAATTATTGGTGGTGTTGTGAGAAATAATAGCAGTTTTATTGCTATTGGAGACTCACAATTAGCAGAAAACGACAAAGTTGTTGTTTTTGCAATGCCAGAGGTGATAAATAAAGTATCAAAATTATTTAAGTAAGTAGTTGTAGGTTGCAAGTTACAGGTTACAAGTTTCGCAAAGCGTTGTAAATTTGCAACTTGTAATATAAAACCTGTAACCTGAAACCTATAACCTGAATGAATTTTAAAATAATAATACGAGCCTTAGGGGCTTTACTACTTATAGAATCTTTTTTCTTATTGCTATCTCTTGGCGTATCACTAATTTATGGAGAGAGTGATTGGTCTGCACTTTTGTATAGTTCGGGGATAACACTATTTGTTGGAGCAATTTTGTTGGCAATTTCACATAAAGCTGTTAAAAAAGTAGGTAAAAGGGAGGCTTATATAATAGTAAGTCTTGTTTGGATTGTATTTTCTATATTTGGCTCATTACCATTTATTTTGAGCGGAGAAATCCCCTCAATTACCGATGCCTTTTTCGAAACAATATCTGGTTTTACAACAACCGGTTCTTCTATTTTAAATAATATTGAAGCAATGCCACATGGCTTGTTATTTTGGCGAAGCCTTACACAATGGATTGGAGGAATGGGAATTATAGTAATGTCAATTGCTATTTTACCAATTTTTGGAATTGGAGGAATGCAATTATTTTCCGCAGAAGTTCCTGGACCAACTGCCGACAAAATTCACCCACGAGTGCGAGAAACAGCAAAAAGATTATGGGGTATATACTTGATGTTCACAATAATAGAAACAATTTTACTACTTCTTGGTGGCATGAGTTTATTTGATGCAATAAATCATTCGTTTACAACAATGGCAACTGGTGGATATTCTACAAAACAAGCAAGCGTTGCTTATTGGAGTTCACCTTACATTCAATATGTTATAACAATTTTTATGTTTATAGCTGGAGCAAATTTTAGCTTATCCTATTTTGCAATAAATCTAAAATTTAAGAAAATTTGGCAAGACGAAGAATTTAGATATTATCTTGGTTTTACTTTATTTTTCTCTATTGTAATAACAGTAATGCTAATTTTTTCCGAAAATCTTGGAATAGAACGCTCATTTAGAGATGCAATTTTTCAAGTCGTATCTCTCATGACTACAACTGGTTACGCAACTGCAGATTATATGAGTTGGCTTGTTCCAATTTCTACATTACTTTTTGTAGTAATGTTTTTTGGCGGTTCGGCAGGTTCTACAGGTGGAGGCATAAAAATTGTCAGAATAGTAATAATGTTCAAAAATAGCGTTTTGGAATTTAAGCGATTAATTCACCCAAACGCAATTATTCCAGTGAGAATGAACCACAAAGCTGTTAACGGTAGGGTTGTGCGAAATGTATTGGCATTTATAGTTTTTTATATCATAATATTTTTTGTAAGCACACTAATAATGTCTTTTTTTGGATTAGATGTGGAAACTGCAATGGGTTCTGTAATAGCATGTTTGGGAAATATAGGACCAGGAATTGGCTCAGTAGGACCAGCCGAAAATTTCTACACAATCCCCGACGCAGGAAAATGGTTTCTCGGATTTCTTATGCTAATTGGCAGATTAGAATTATTTACAGTGCTAATTATTTTAAGCCCAGCATTTTGGAAAAAATAAAAAAGCCCCCAACCACAAAGGGGGTAGCAATAAAGAAGAATAAATTTTTAAAATATGAAAAAATTTTTTAACATAGCAGGACCTTGCAACGACACGAAACATTATATGATTCCAGTTATAGAAAAATATAAAGAATTATTATTTTTGATAAAACAGGAGCAATATTTTGTTATTCATGCTGCAAGGCAAACAGGAAAAACTACACTTATAAAAGCTCTTGTTAATAAAATAAATAGCGAAGACGATTATTATGCACTTTATTGCTCGTTGGAATCTGTGCATGCCTTCAAAGACCCTGAAAAAGGTATGGTGGAAATAGTCAATACTATTAAAGATGCGTTAAAATATTCTAATTTACCAAATAAAAATAAATTTGCAGAAGATGTAGATATTTCTAAAACTTCTATACTTATATCAAGTTCTCTTACCGATTTTTCTGTTCTTTTAGACAAGCCATTTATTATATTTTTTGATGAGATAGATGGAATTGAAGACGGAACTCTAATAACATTTTTGCGTCAGCTACGTAAGGGATACGTGTCTCGCCCAGAAATACCATTTGTGCATAGCATCGCACTTGTTGGAATGAGAGATATAAGAGACTATAAATCAAAACTTAGAGATGGTAGAAATACGCTTGGTTCAAAAAGTCCCTTCAATATAATTAAAAAAACTTTTACTTTAGAGAACTTCTCTTTTGAAGAGGTAATCTCTCTGTATAAGCAACATACAGAAGTAACAAAACAAATTTTTGAAAAATCTGCGGTTGAATATATTTATCAACAATCCAAAGGGCAACCTTGGTTAGTGAACGCAATTGCCACAAAAATAATAGAAGATTTATTAAAAAACGACCATTCAAAACCTATCACAAAACAACTAGCCAAAGAGGCTATCCAAAATATAATTAAACAACGCCACACTCACATAGATAGCCTTTTAGATAGACTTAAAGACGAAAGAGTGCGTAAAATTATTGAGCCAATACTTATCACAACCAACGAAAATGATATAGATTTTTTTAACGATGATTTACAATATTGTAAAGATCTTGGCTTGATAAAAGAAGAAAATAAAATCCTAAAACCATCAAACCCAATTTATGCCGAAGTAATTATTAGAGAGCTGTCTTACAGCACTCAAGCTCGTCTGCAAACAGAAATAAAAAATACTTGGATAGATAATAATAAAATAAATATGAATGGCTTGATGGAAGCATTTCAGGAATTTTGGCGAGAAAATAGCACTATTTGGACAAAAAAATATCAATATCAAGAAGCTGCACCACACCTCATAATGCAGGCTTTTTTGCAAAGAATTATTAATGGCGGTGGAGATATTTTGAGAGAGTATTCTTATGGAAAAAAACGGATTGATTTATGTGTTCGTTTTGGTGGGAATAAATATCCAATAGAATTAAAACTTCATTATGGAAAAAAAACAATCCCCGACGGACTGGAACAACTTGCCGAATACATGGACGGTTTTGGCGAAAAAATAGGCTGGCTCGTTGTTTTTGACCGAAGGAAAAATAAAACATGGGACGAAAAAATATATTGGAAAACAGAAAATTATAACAATAAAATAATTAATATTGTTGGTTGTTAAAATTAAGAAAGAGGGTTTTAGTTTCTTATTCTTAATATTGTTGTATTTTTTGGCATAATATTATTCAAAACTTCATAATTTCAAAACTTCATAACTTTTCCAGCTTGTCTGGCTTAGGAAGGAGGAATTTAGGAGAGAGGAGGGAGGATTTTAGTCTTTTTATCCTGAAAATCGTTGTTTTTTTGGCATAATATTATTCATAACTTCATAACTTTTCTACCTGTGCAATTAAAAAAAGCTCTTATCTAAAGTATAAAATTAAACGTAATTATCTAATAATAAAAATATTATATGTTTTAAAATATGAAAAAGATATTCATAATAATAGCCTTTATTTTTCTATCAACAAATATATTTGCTCAATACGGCGAAATTGACAGCTTAGAGTTTTTGCTCGCAAGCGAAACTGTTGATACTACAAAAGTAAATATGCTAAATACGCTTGCCCAAAAATTATCTTATTCCGACTCAGATAAGGCTCATGAGTTTGTAAATCAGTCAATTGAATTATGCAACAAAATTGGTTTTGACAAAGGACTTGGAATGGCTTACAAACATCTTGCTATTGTATTTTTTTATAAGGGAGATATAGATAAATCATTGGAAAGTTTAAACAAAAGTCTTGAAGTTTATCAAAAAATGGACGACCAATCAAGTGTTGCAAAAGTATTAAATAATCTTGGGATAATTTATAAAGCAAAAGGCGATTATGAAAAATCATTGGAATATTACAAAAAAACAATTGATGTGCTTTCGCAAATAAATGACAAATCTACTCTTGTAACAGCCTATTTAAATACAGCAAATATTTTCACACTGCAAGGCAATCATAATAAAGCACTTGAATATAATTTTAACGCCCTAAAAATAACCGACGAACTTGATAAAAAAGACGAAAATGTAATAGTCCAACAAGCATCAATAAATATGAATATTGCAATCATATATAGACAGCAAGAAAACAATGTAGAAGCAGAAAATCATTATAATAAAGCAAATAAATTATTTCAATCCATAAAAGACAGCAAAGGAATTGCAGATACTTATTTGAATATTGGAACTCTAAAATATGACGAAAAAAATTACACCGAAGCTATAAATTTCTATAATAAATCATTAGAATTTTACACAAATGAAAATAAAATAGCACTTGCCAATTACAATATTGGAGATGCCTACAATAAGCAAGCAGATTACGAAAAATCCATCACCTTCTTAAATAAAAGTTTAGAAATTTACACCAAAGTTGAAGACCCACGAGGCGTTGCCGTTTGCAAAAGCGGAATTGGTGAATATTATTTTATGAACGAAAACTACGAGCAAGCAATTATTTCGTTAGACTCTGCATATCAAATTGCTATGGAGATAGGAAATCCTAAAATTATTGAAGATGTAACCGCTTTTTTGAGCCTTGCTTATTCCAAAACAGGGCAGTTTGAACTTGCCTACAAAACTCATCTTGTTTTCAAACAAATGCACGACAGCATTTTTAGGTCGGAAAACGAAAGAAAACAAACACAAATTGCTATGCAATACGAGTTTGACAAAGAACAAAAAACACAAGAAATTAAGCACGAGGCAGAAAAAGAAGAGCTAAAAATAGTTATTTTATTTTCGCTTGCTGCCGTTATTTTATTTATTTTATTAAGTATTTTTGCTTATCGTAGTTATAAAATAAAACAAAAAGCAAATCAGAGTTTAAAGCTCAAAAACGAGGAGATTAATCAACAAAATGAAGAAATAACAGCTCAAAGAGATGAAATTGGTTTGCACAAAAAAGATTTGGAAAAACAGCATAAAATAGTTGTAACCCACAAAAGAGAAATAGAATCAAGCATTGTATATGCAAAACGAATACAAATTGCTGTTATTCCAAGTCGTCAGGTTTTGGATAAGTATTTTTTGGAATATTTTATCTTTTTCAAACCAAGAGATGTAGTTAGTGGAGACTTTTATTGGATTGGTGAAAAAAATAATTCATCCATTATTGTGGCTGCCGATTGCACTGGGCACGGTGTTCCTGGTGCTTTTATGAGTATGCTCGGAATTTCTTTTTTGAATGAAATTATTAATAAAGATAAAGAGCTTAAAGCAAATGAAATTCTTGATAATCTTAGAAAATCTGTAATAAAATCTTTAAATCAAAACAAAGAAGACAACAATGTTACAAAAGATGGAATGGATATCTCTATCATTATAACAAACAAAGAATCAAACACTTTACAATATGCAGGAGCTTATAACTCAATGTATCTTTTGAGAAATAAAACGACAGAAATTCCAAATCTGCCTTCTAAAAGCTATAAAATTTTTGAGAAAGAAAATTGCAAAAATCATATTATTGAAATAAAAGCTGATAGAATGCCAATTGGAGTTCATGTTGGAAAAATTAAACCTTTTACAAATAAGGAAATAAAATTACAAAAAGACGACAAAATATATCTATTTTCCGATGGATATGCCGACCAATTTGGAGGAGAAAAAAACAGAAAATACACTCAAAAACGATTTAAAAACTTGCTTTTAAATATTAATGAAAATAATTTAGAAAAACAAAAGGAAATTTTACAAACGACTCACGATGATTGGAAAGGAAAAATAAAACAACTTGATGATATACTTGTTATTGGACTAAAATATAATTAATTTACACTTAGAATCAGAAATTTAATAATAAAATGAAATTTCTAAAAAACAATAATAAAATATTCTTTTTTACATCATTATTTATAATAATATCTTTTATTACATTATTGATGCTTTATTCTTTTTATCAAAATAAAGAGATTACAAAAGAACGAACTTTTATTGGACACAAAATAGGAGGAATAAATCAATCTATATTAAAATCACATATTTATATTGAGAAGGTTATACATAAAGAAAATGAAAATAGTATAGACAGCCTTATGTCGTATTTTAATTCTGCAAAAAAAGAAATAAATACTCTAATTTTGAAAGATAAACAAAATACATTTAAAGCAAAATTTACTGAATTACAAAATGGTATTTTAGAATTTGAAAAAACATCAATATTAAAACTTAAGAATATTGATGACTACGAAATAGATAAAAAATATGATAATGGTTTTGACAATATATATATTACCTCTCTAAAAGTAGAGAAAGAAGTAGAAAATTACCTTGTAACTAAACGAAAACAACAAAATAAAACACAATTATATTTAATTTTTGTCTTATTCTTTTTATTTATTTTTATGATGTTTTTAATCAACTATGTTATAAAAAGATTAATTAAATCAAGAAAAAATTATCAAAAATTATTAAAACAAAATGAGACTCTTTTAAAGGCAATTCCAGATATAATTACAGAGGTAGATAATAATAAAATAATTAGATGGACAAATAGTGCAGGTTATAATTTTTTTGGCAAAGATGTAATTGGCAAAGAAGCAAGCTATTATTTTATTGAAGATAAAGACACGTATAATCAGGTTGCTCCTGTTTTTGCAGGAAACGAAACTACTATTTATGTGGAAAACTGGCAGCGTCGCAAAGACGGAGAAAAACGATTATTTGCATGGTGGGTTAGGACTCTTAAAAATGAAAAAGGGAATGTTATTGGAGCTTTATCCACTGCAAGGGATATAACAGAAATCAATGAATCTCAGCAAGAATTGGAAACGTATAAAAATCATTTGGAAAGAATGATAGAAGAAAGAACATTTGATCTTGTTAGTACAAACCAAGAATTATACACCAAAATTAAAGAAAAAACACGAGCCGAACGAAAGATAAAAAAACAAAAGGACTTAATAGATGCAACTAATACAGAACTAAGAATAGCATTAAATGAAGAGAAAAAATATTCAAGAATTAAAAATAATTTTGTTGCTCAAACATCTCATGAATTTAGAACACCACTTGCAGCAATAGGTTTTGCGGCAGGTTTTCTGAAAAAATATTATCACAGACTTGATGATACCGTTATAAATAAAAAACTTGCAAAAATAGAAAATGAAATTCAAATATTACTAAAATTATTAGATAATGTATTAAATTTAGAGAAGTCAAATTCTAAAAAATATAATTTTGTAAAATATAATTTAAACGAATTTTTAGAACCAATAATAGAAGAAGTTAAAGCAGCAACTCAAGGAACACACGAAGTTTTATTTCTTAACTCAAACGGCAATACTAAAATATACATAGATTACGATATTGGCAGAAATATCTTCATCAATTTACTTTACAATGCAATCAAATTTTCACCAGAGCAAGCACATATTGAAGTTGAGTGTATAGTTAATAATGATTTCACAACAATAAGTATAAAAGACTATGGTATAGGACTTAATAAAAGAAAATTATTAAATCTTTTTGAACCTTTTAATCGTGGTATAAATGTTGGAGATATAACAGGAACAGGGCTTGGCTTAGCAATTGTGAAAGAGGCTTTGGATAAATGCAAATGGCAACTTGAAGTAGAATCAAAAATTGGAGAAGGAAGTACGTTTACTGTAAAAATTCCGAAAAAATATGAAAAAAATATTAATAATTGATGATTATAAACCTTTATTAGAAGAGATTGTAGAATTTCTGAAATTTGAAGGATATAATGCTATTGCTGCAAAAAATGGAGCAGAAGGAGTTCAAAAGGCACAGGATTTTTTGCCAGATTTAATAATCTGTGATATTAATATGCCGAAAATAGACGGTTATCAGGTCTATAAAGTATTACAAACTTTTCCTGAAACCATAAATATTCCATTTATTTTTCTTACAGCAAAAGTTCAAACAGAAGATTTTAAAAAAGGACTAAGACTTGGAGTTGATGATTATATAACAAAACCTTTTAAAATTGAAGAAATCTTAAATTCTATTGAAAAAAGAATCCAAAAATATGATAGACTAAAAAATATAAATAAACCAGAAATAAAAACACATAATATAAGTCTAACAAAAAGGGAATACGAGGTCTTAGAATTAATTTGTAAAGGACTTACAAACAACGAAATATCAGAAATGTTATTTATAAGTAACAGAACAGTTGGCAACCATAGAGCAAATATTTTGTTAAAAACAGATACTAAAAATACAGCAAATCTTGTAGCATTTGCAATAAAAAATAATTTTGTAAAATGAATATAGAAATAAAAAATTTACTCAACGAAAAATATAATCAATTTAATAATACCAATTTTATACAAACCGACCCAATTCAAATTCCTCACCAATTTTCGCAAAAAGAAAATATTGAAATATCTGCATTTCTAACCTCAATAATTGCTTGGGGAAATAGAAAAATGATTATCAACAATGCCAACAAAATGATGAATCTTTTAGATAACAATCCGATAGATTTTATCCAAAATGCAAATAAAAAAGATATTGAAAACCTACCAGATTTTAAACATAGAACATTCAATGAGGTTGATTTTAAATTCTTTATAACTTCATTACAAAATATTTATAAAAATTATGGAGGGCTTGAAACTGTTTTCACAAAAGGCTACCAGACAGACAATACGGTAAGAAATTCAATAATATATTTCCGTGAAATATTCTTCTCAATTCCATTTCCCGAACGCACAACAAAACATATTGCCAATGTAGCAAAAAACTCCGCCGCTAAACGTATTAACATGTTTTTAATGTGGCTTATTCGAAACGATAACAGAGGAGTGCATTTTGGTTTGTGGCAAAATATTCCTGCGTCTGCACTTATGCTACCAATAGATGTGCATAGCGGAAATACGGCTCGTCGTTTGGGCTTGCTCACCCGAAAGGCAAACGACTGGAAATCAGTGGAAGAGATTACAAAACATCTCCGAAAACTTGACCCAAAAGACCCCATAAAATACGATTTTGCACTTTTTGGAATGGATATTTAATTGATTAATCTACGTCGTCAATATTTTTTTGTCTGTATATAAATGATTTATCAACATCAAAACAAATTAAACTACCAAAAGAGTCTTTTTTTATATAAAAACAACCATTATCAAGATTAATTACCTGTTTGTTTTGCTCTATACTACATTCAATTTCAGATAATTCCGTTGGAGTATGACCATGTATAATTTTATATTTAAAATCATCTTTAGGAATAACAGGTTTACGCATCCACAACATATTTTCAAAATCAAGAAAATGGTTTTCTGCCTCAAAATTTAACCCTGCATGGACAATTAAAAGATTATCAATAATATAATAAACAGGTAAATTAAAAATAAAATTTAAAAACTCTTCAATTTCTGACTCTTCATAATCGTCCTCGTCAAAATCAAAATCATAAATTTTAATAAGCCCCCACTTCAGATAAGTCTCAATTAATTCCTGTTCATGATTTCCTTTTATAGGAAAAACATTATAATCATTTTTTATTAATTCTAAAATAATATCAACAACACCAATACTATCTATCCCCTTATCAATATAATCTCCTAAAAAAAACAGATAATCATTTTTTGTCAAATTCAACTTTTGAATTAAGGCAAGTAATGTTTTTGGAGAGCCATGAATATCTGGAATAATCAATATTCTTCCATCCCCTTTTCGCTCAATTTTAAAATGAGAATAAAGAACTCTATCGTCTTGTTTTAATATCTTTTTTAATAAATTACTCACAATATTAATAAATTACTCAAAATAAGTTCATTTTTTAAATTTGCAATTGCCTGTTTTTCAAAGTCATTTCTAATTTCTGGAGTTTTAAAAATAGGTAAATTTGACAACGTATTTTTAACAAAAACTACCCTACCCTTTTGAAATTCCAAATCTGAATATTGAGAATATTCCTGTCTTATTTTTTGCAAATATTTTTTGTAATTTTCAGGAGGACTTCCTAGAATAGACATATCAAAATCTAAGAAAAATAGCAAATCTTTGTCTGAATTATTTGTAGAAGGATTATGATTTTTTGTTGCAATAATATAATTGCAACTTTTTTCTATCAAACTTTTTGGAAAACTGCTATTTTCAAAACTCTGTTTTAATTTTTCGGCAGACTGAAATTCATTATCATTTTTTTTAGGAAAATAATAAAAATCGTGATAAAAAATTGAAAGTAAAACCGTATTTTTATCAATAATTTTAGATTCGTGTTTTTCAAATAAACCATACATCTGAAAAAGATGATCTAAATTATGATAAAAACGATTTTTTGAGGTATAATTTTCAACAATTTCTTTCCACAATTTCTTTGCGAAATTTTCATTTTTATAATACGAAAAAATCAGCTTAAAAAATACTTCTTTTAATATGGCAATATGGTGTTCCTCCTGTTTTTTCATAATAATTTTGATGTTTTTCTTCGGCATTCCAAAATTTTGATGCTTTTGTCAATTTTGTTGCTACAAAATAACCCTTTTTTGTCAAAATTGCTATAAGTTCCTGTGCAATAGATTTTTGTTTTTCTGAAAAATAAAAAATTTCCGAACGGTATTGCTCTCCAATATCTGGACCTTGCCCATCTATTTGCGTAAAATTATGAGTTTCAAAAAATAATTTTGTCAGTTTGTGATAACTAATTATTTCAGGATTAAATTCCACAAGCACAGCCTCAGCATGTCCTGTTGTGTGCGAACAAACCTCTTCGTAAGTTGGATTTTCTTTTGCGCCTCCAATGTAACCAACCTTGGTAGAGACAACACCTTCTTCTTTTTCAAAATAAAATTGAGTTCCCCAAAAACAACCTGAGGCAAATATTGCTTTTTCCATAATTATTAGTTGAAAGTTAAACGCCGTCAGGTCTTGCAGACGCTTTCGGGTTTTACGAAGACTTAAATACCATTCGGGTTCTTCCGAGAAACTTGCTTATAATTTTCATTAAGAAGTTAAAGAACAATAGTTATACTCGTCCAGGTATCCGAAAAATTATTAATTGTTCATTATTAATTATTATTTACTTTTTCTCTTTCTTTTTTTCCTCTTTTTTGAACAGAGAGAAGACTATTAAACCAACATAAACACCAAAAGCACTTTCTATTATTGCAATTATTTGTTGCAAACCATCTCCTGAGAAAAACTCGTTTCCCTGTGCTGTTTGATTTATACTCATTACAATTGCCAAAAAATACACAGGAAAAACGATAAAAGTTATTAGAGATATGGACGATTTAACTCGCACTACTTCTGTCTTCTTCTTTTTTGTTTTGTAAGGATTATCTACAATATCTTTTATCATAACTGTCAGATACACAGTAAAAAGTGGCAAAATTAAAGTAAATGCCGAAATTGTTTCACTTTTAGTTAAACCTTGTGTAGCAGAATGGAATAATATTACTCCCATCGTGAATATTTTTGCAATAAGCATAAATATTAATATAATATTTTTTAATTTATTTTTTTTCATTTATTACAGACTTGTTAATTTATTTATAATTTCTTCTATAACCTTATCTTTCAAATATTCCTTAATATATTTAGGAAAACCCTCGTCCATGTCGTTCATTTTTTCCCAACTGCAATTGTTATAGTAACCAGAGCTATACCTACCAATTATCTCTACATTCAACTCCATTTGATTAGTGTTCTTATTTGGCTCTATTTTTATTTTAAATTTTAGACTTTCGCAAGGAATAAATTCTCTATCATACAACAGTTCAAGTATCTGATAAACAACATTTTCACCCGAGTCATGTAATACTTCTTTTTTTAGATTAGAAACTTCAAATTCTAAAATTTTATCCCCCTCTCTGTATCTTGACTTAAATTTTGCATTTTTACTATTTCCTTCAAAACCTCCATCTTTTTCGTATAAATCTTTAAAATACTGATTTAGTCGTCTGTAATAAACTCCGATGGCAATGTTTTTATTTTCTAAAATATAATCTTTTTTAAAATAAATAAACGAGTTTAATAATATTTCGTTGGAATATTCCGCCATACAAATTTTCTCTTTTTCGTCGCCTGTAAATTCGTTGGTGTCTTCGTTAAAATAAAATTGGATAAATGGGCAATCCTCATTTATATACGATTGACGAATTTCTAATAATACATCTTTGGGCTTTGTTATCTGAAAAACATTGATACTATAAAAATATAAATATTGACGAATATCCTGATTTTTTTGCTCACGAAAATCTGTTTTTAGCATTCTCCAAAGTGTATCGTTTAGAGCTGCATCTGTTGAAGCAAAATTAAATTGAATACGAATAATATCATTTTCCTCATCAACTATAACATCTTTAAATTTAATTACCTGCGAAATTCCCGTTTCATTAAGTTCTTTGTTTAAAACGCCAATTGTAGTTTCGTTTACTGTTTGCGAAAACAAGTAACTGCTAAGTAAAATTAATATTATTGTTATTGATGTTTTCATAATTTTATTTTGTTTTCTATAAATAATTGAGGTTTTATTTGTTTTTGCACCAGCGGTGCAATATATTGATAGAAATATATAAAACATTACAAACAGCACCCCAGCGGAGTAAGGTGTTAATAATTTGATGTTTTTGGAAAAGAAGTTCCCCCAGTTTTTGTATCTGTCTATAAATAAATGCAATACAATAATCAGTTGCCTCGACCTTTAGGTCGGGGATAAAGATAAAATTTGATTATTAGGGCTTCAGTCCTTTTTTAACGGCATAGAAAGTAAAGGACTAAAGCCCTAGTCAGTGGGTTTATTGCATTATCCCCGACCTAAAGGTCAGGGCAATTTTAAAAATATATTGACAATTACTAAATTACAAATGTTTTTAATTCTTTTTGTATATATTGAAGGTGTTCGTCAATAGAAATAATACCAACTTTTATATCGGTCAAGTATTTTTTAATTTTATTATCCATAAATTTTTATTTTTGTTTGATTTATTTCTTCTATAAAATATGGATTTGTAAGATTATTTTCGCTAATAATATCAATATTTCTGCTAAAAATATCTTTTAGTCCATAATAAATATTCCACCATTTTTCGCCCAATACTACAGGGTCTTTTATTTTTTTGAAATTTATTACAAAATCTAAATCGCTGTTTTCGTTAAAGTTGTTGGTAATAACCGAGCCAAAGATATAAGCATTTGAGACAGAGTTATCTTCAAACAATTTTACGTATTCTTCTTTTTTAGTTTCAATTATTTTCATAGTTTTATTTTTTTATAAATAAAAATGTTGCTTTTGGATTGTCTGATATATCTACTTTGCCCGCTTTAATATCATAATCAATTTTATTTATTATTTCTTTATCTGTAAGTATGTTATGTTTTCCTTTGCCGTATTTTAATATTTCAATTAGTGCTTTTGTGAAATCAGATAAACCATCTTTTTTTATTGTGCCTTCTTTATCTCCCGAAGTAAATATATGAAGAGCTGGTTTCTCTGTAAATAATCCTGAAATATACTCTTCTTTATTTTCTTTATAATCAGGAACGTCATCTCCTATTCCTGTATAAAGTGAATAACCGCTATAACAAGCATCAAGCACTAATAGAATATGATTACAATTATTATCAATAGAGAAGGTTGTAAAAGAAGCATGGGGCATTTTTGTTTTATTGGCACATAATAAATTACCAGTAGTTTTATTTCTTACAGTATTCTTACTACCATATCCCGAAAAATAAATTAAAAGTTGGTCGTTGTCATTGTAGTTTTTATTTGTTTGTTTTTTTATTTCATCTTCTATTTGTGTTGCTGTATAATTTGCAAAAACATGCGTTTCAAAACCATAGTCATTTTTTAGCACCACTTCTAATTGTTTGGCATTTTTATCTGTGCTTAGATTTGCCATACCACTACCTTTATAATCACTAACGTAAAAAATTAGAGCATAGTCTTTGCGTTGGGGATTGTAAGTAATTATTATTTTTACTTCTTCTTCGTTATCTTCTTTGTCTTCGGCTTTTATGGTAAAAATATTTTCACCTTCTTTTAACACAACATTAAAGTTAAATTTAGAATTTTGTGTATAATCTTTGGCATCTCCCGACAAGAAAATATTATTTATCCCACTCTCATCGCTTGCTGTGCCACTTATGGTAAATTCTTTTTTCTCCGAACTAATATTTGTGCCATGATTTAATAAAATAATTGGATCTTTGTTGTCTTTTGGTTCTACAACTACTATTTCTTTTTTAGTATAAACAATGGTAATTTCTTTTTCTGTTGAGTTTTTTCTGTTGTCTATGGCTTTTAGGATAAATTTATTAGTGCCTACTGCCAACAACACATTTTTACTAAAACTGTTTTTTCCAATTTTTTTGCCATCAAGTAATACTTCTTTTATTCCGCTTTGGTCGCTTGCTATACCTTTTATTGTAAAATTATTTTCAGAAACCTCTTCGTAATAATTATGATTTAAAGATATTGTTGGCGGTAATTTATCCTCTTCTCCCAAAATATGAATTTCGCCTTTTGGGCTTGTGTTTGTCCAGCTTGTGGGCAGGGGAATATGCAATTCGCCTTTGGGAGAAACGGCTGATTGCTGGGCAAAAATTCCTCCTGATAACAGTGTAAAAATTAGGATAATTATATTTTTTTTCATAATGCAAATATAATAATTATTTTTTGAAATAGTTTTTTTTTATTAGTTAGACTCCGAGACAAACACGTTTCCAACTGCCGAAAAGGCAGGTTGGAAAGTGTGTGGATGAAAAAAAATTCGATTCCATATTTTCTAAGTCCACACTTTCTAACGTGCCTTTTCGGCACTTAGAAACGTGTGAATTTTATAAAGATAAAGATAATATTTTTTTTATTATTAGTTAGCCATTACGACAAATATGAGTGTTTTTACACACTATACTCTTAGTTTTTGTTATTAATTTATTATTATTTATCTCAAAACAAAGCAGGAAACTGTATTAAACTAAGGGCGACGTGCAAGGCGGAAACCCAAAATACTGTGCCTGCGGGCAGGATCAAAGGGGCGATAAGCAACACGGCATCCGTAACTGTTATCCTTCCAACTACCACCACGATAAACACGGTAAGAGCTATTTCCAAATTCCCAAGCAGAGCCATCTTTTGGTGCATTTTTATAATTATCGTGCCACTTATCTTCACACCACTCCCACACATTTCCACTCATGTCGTAAATTCCGAGTTCGTTTGGTTTTTTTGTTCCTACTTTGTGGGTTGTGCTGTTAGAATTTGAGGAATACCACGCATAATTTTTAAGCTCGTTTTCTTTGTTTGTTCCAGCCCATTTATTATGTGTAGAACCTCCACCTGCGGCGTATTCCCATTGTGCCTCTGTTGGTAGACTGTAGATTTCGCCTGTTTTTTTATTTAGCCATTTGCAATAGGCTGTTGCATTATTCCAACTTACTCCAACAATGGGTTTAGTATAATCATCTACAAAATTTTTATAGAAATCTTTGTTTTGTCCATTTTCATTTATGTTATACGAATTTCCTTTTTCTAACCATTCTGGGTAATTAGAATTTGTTTCATCTACAAATTGCATGTATTGTTCTATTGTTACCTCATATTTCCCCATATAAAAATCGGAAACGGTTACATCGTGTATTGGTTTTTCATTATCAGGACCATCTTCGCTCCCCATTTTAAAAGTTCCACCTTTTACAAATACCATTTGTGGTGCTATGTTTTTGCTTACAGTTACTTTAAACACAAAATTGTAGCCGTCGAGGGTGTTGCGATCGCTTTTTACTCGCCATAGGGCTGTGTTTTTGTCGTTTTGCAACTCTACGCCTTGCCCTACTGCACCGCTTATGGTTTTTGGTGTAATACCAAAAGTGCCTCCTCCATTTTCGGAGCAAAGTATTTTAACGTCAAATAGTTGCCCTTCTTGTATGCCACTCATTTGGTAGTGTATTTTTACGTTGTTGCCATCTTGCTCAAAACTAACGCTACCAAGTTTTTGTGCCTGCAAATTGCTTATTGCAAACAGGCTTATTATTATAAAAAATAGTTGTTTTTTCATGTTTTAATTAACTGAAGTTTCTGACTTTCTAAATCGGTGATAATAAAATTGTTAGAA
>JAOZQN010000679.1 GCA_029932195.1 Bacteroidales bacterium
TTTTTAACTTTTTGATATTTAAGATGTTATAAACTCCGAAACTTCAGTAAATAATTTTTCTTTTAATGAAAAAAATATTAATAAGGTTTATGGTTTATGGTCGTCTTTGGAATTTCAAAAATTAGAAAATATTACAAATTGGTATGTAGATTTTAATAATTTGACGGGTAAGAAAAAAGGAATTAATAAATTTATCAATAATTTGGTGAAAAATTTAATTGTTATTTTAGAGAATGAAATTGAAGTCGATTTGCCAAAAAATCTTTATAATTATGCAATAATTGGATTAAAATTAAAAGACCGAAATAATTTGCTGTATTTTAACGATTATTTTAAAAATGCAGAAAAAAAAGCAGGTATTACTTTTAGATACGACAACAAAAACACAATAATATTAAAAGCTATAATTGATGCTTTTCCTTATTATTTGAAAACTGAAAATAAGGAGAAATTTTTTGAGAAATTACAAAAATGGATTAAATTTTACGAAGAAATATTTCTTAATTTTGATGTAAATGAGAGGAAAAGTATCAAGAAAAAGTTGAAAAAAAACTTCAATGTTTTTTTTGATTATTGTGTTTATTTGAGCTACAAAAAAAATATTCCTGTAGAGTCTTTAAGAAAGATTATTCCTTTATTTATAAAAGAACTTACTAACAATAAACAGATTAAAGGTTTAAGTTACTGGGTAAAAAAAGTAACAGAAAAAAAGATTGAGAACAGAACAAAAAATAAAATTTTTGATTATTTATCGGAAGAAAATAAAAATAAGCGAAATTATTTGAACAAATCAGACTCTAATTTTGTAGAAGGATTTGTAGATTTTTCTGTAAAAACAGAATCGTTTTTTAATGTTACCAGTAAAAATGCCGAATTTTATGCAACCTATAAAAACAAAGCTGTTAGGAAATTAGAAAACCTATCTGACTATATGCAACATAATGAGTTAGACAAAACAGATTTAGGAATTAATAAATATTTGTTTGCAAAATATGAAATGCCGAATTTTATGCTTTCAAGAAATAGTTTGTTTACAAACTATTTCAGAAGTATAGATAAAAATATTTTCTCTCATATTTCGGAGGGTAAAAACTTATCAAAACTTGAAGCTTTGCCTTTTAAAATTACTAAAAAAGAAGCACATAGTTTTATTAATAAAAATGAATATGCGGGCAAATATATTGATTTAATTATTTCTATAAAATTTGTAAATTTAGGTATAAGTAACAATAAATCAGAAATATTAATACGAAACATTGGTGAAATATTGTATAATGATTTGCTTTTTTGGGAGGATTTTGTAAGACTGCTTGCCAAGAGTCCTAATTTCGTAGAACAACAAATATCACCAATTATTGACTATCTTAAATCGCAGAGATATTATCATAGAGAAGTTGTTGAAATATTTACGCTAAAAGGTAAAACACTCAATTCGCTATTGAGAGCAATGGAAGAATGGCATCTGAATTTAAGAAAATTAAAAAATCCATATTATAACAGGTCGTGGGAAGGTGTAGAAATTGATGATTATTTCCTAAGTAAAAAATTAAAACCAATAAAAGATGATGATAAAAAAGATAAAATTGTATTCTCTATAAGTCAGTTACGAGATGGTAAACAGCTTTATGAAGAAAGTGAGAATCTAAAACATTGTGTTTCTTCTTATGCTCAAAGATGTTATAATAATAATGTTTCTATCTGGTCGCTTAGGCAAAAAAAGAATAATTTGTGGGAAAGATTAATAACCATTGAACTAAGAGGGAATAATATTGTTCAAGCAAGAGGGCTACATAATAGAACAACAACTGCAAAAGAAAGAACTATTTTGGAAAAATGGGCTATTAAAAATAAGTTGAAAAAGGCTTTTTATTTTTGAAAATATTTTACTTTTAATAAATAAATTTACCTTTGCTTATTGCTTTTCTTGGCGTTTTTCACGAGTGCCAATTTCGGCGTTACTTTTGAAATTTTAAAATGCTCATTTACAAGGGTAAACTTCAATTCTAAAATTACAAAAAAGCCTTGAAATTGACACCCGTGAAAAACGCCCTTTTCTTAATATTATTTTTCATAAAAATTAAAATACGCATTTCAGCTAATCAGATACAGAAATGTGATTAAATCTCGTTTAAAACGTATTAATTTAATAAACTATGCTTAACTTTCCGATTAGTTACGAACAACCTTTATTTAGACCGCCTTCTGAGTCAGCATCACTAATTTTACAAATTACTTCGGGTTGCTCTTGGAATAAATGTGCATTTTGCGAAATGTATGCTTCCAAATCATTTAAAATAAAACCTTTTGAACAGATTAAAGAAGAAATTAGACAAGTAGCAAATTCAGGCTTAAAATTTAATAAAGTTTTTCTGGCAGACGGTGATGCAATGGTATTATCTGCCAATAAAATAAATGTAATTTTAGATGAACTTAAAAATACATTTGTGAAAATAAGACGTATATCTGTTTATGCACGCCCATCAGATTTTGCACGAAAATCTTTACAGGAACTAAAAGAACTCAAATCTGCTGGTTTGGATTTAGCTTATGTTGGCATAGAATCTGGAGATGATGAACTTTTACGCTTGATTAACAAGGGCGAGACATATAAATCTACAGTAGAAAGTTTACAAAAAGCCAGAGAAGCAGGCATAAAACTCTCTGTGATGATTTTGAACGGGCTAGGAGGCAAGACATTAAGCAAACAACATGCAATAGAATCTGCACGTCTTTTAAACGAAGTTCAACCTGAATACGCATCAACCTTAGTTTTGAGTTTTCCTCTGGGTGAGCAACATTTTAAAAATCGCTACGGCGGAAAATTCACGAAGCTAAATACACTTGAATTAATTGAAGAAATGCGTATATTTATAGCAAATACCGAACTAAAACAAACTATATTTCGTAGCGACCACGCTTCTAATTATTTGGTTTTAAAAGGTATATTATCAAAAGATAAAGAAATGCTTTTGAATAAAATAGATGATGTCTTAAATAATCCGCAACTTGCAAATCTACGAAAAGAATGGCAGCGAGGACTTTAATATAAAATTGGTTTACAGTCAGATATTGTGATGGAATATTAATTTGAACGTTCAATTATA
>JAOZQN010000680.1 GCA_029932195.1 Bacteroidales bacterium
GTAAAATAAAAACTTGTAAAATAAAGACTAAAGATGCTCCGAAACTTCAGTTAAACCTTTGTCAATTGTTAATGCTTTTTTTCTTTCCGACATTAAAATAATAGGAATATGATTGCTATCTCGGTTGCTTGAATAAAGGTTATGTTTTTTTATAATTATTTTAGTAAAATACTTCTGTTGAAATTGTTTTATTTCAGAATTAGAAAATTCATTTGTTCTGCCCTGTTTTCTCAACATATTAACAATTGCTGCAATATTTGATCTTGATTTAGATTGACTGGAACTTTCCAAGTATTCGTTTTGAATTTTTTGAGAAAGCACAAGATATGCGTTTTCATCTTTAGATATTAACCAATTAATCAGTTTTTTATATTCCTTATCTACTGGACTTGCAAAATTTTTCGCAATATTATTATCTATAAAAATATCGTTCATATTAAAGTTGTTAACTTATTTATTGAGTCCACTCCGACAAGTGTATTTTTGACAAAATCAAGGCAGATACCAATTTCACAACCACAATGAGCATGTCTCATTGCACTCGTTGTAAATGAGGATTTTAAAATTTGTATCCAACGCCGAGTTTGGCAAAAAGATGCTTGTCGGAGGGGGACTCTTTATTGTAAAGCAATGCTTAAAACATCTGTTTCGTAAGTTTCAAAAAAGCTGTCTGGTGCTCCTACTATTTGCCCATTCTTTTTTAGTTGCACACTATAAGTTTTAGTTTCTATTCCGTTGTTTTCAAAAAAGTAAACTTTTATTTCGTCTTCTTTTATTTCGCCTTTAGATATTAAAAGTCGCAAACGATTGATAATGTATTCGCTATGAGTTTCTACAATATATTGTTTTTGATTTTTTTTAGTCTGACTTACCAAGTATTCTGCAAAATCTGCCTGCACGCTTGGGTGAAGGTCTATTTCGGGTTCGGACATTGCAAGTAAGCTATGGTTTTCTAATTGTAAATCGGCGACAAGTAAAGGTAAAATTTTACTCACTCCATAACCTACGCTTGTAAGCGGAACAGCTATACTATTTTTATGAACTTTAACTATTATTTTAAAAGTTCCATCGTCTCGTTTTTCAGTTTTTATGCTGTGAACGAGTTTTAGTTTTTTCAGGTTATTTATTAAACTTTCCAGTTTTAATTTGTTGTAACTTTCCCAAGCAAATATTTGTTGAGTATAACCATTACCGTTTGTCTCTATTTTTGATTTTGCAACCGACTGATAATATTTATCATACGGCTGTTCTCTGTATGAATCTATGAAATTAAATTTTTTATCAACATTATTTATAAATTCTTTTTCTGTTCCTCCTAATTTTTTGAGTTCAGGCAGAGCTATTTTTTTTGCTTTTTGCCATTTTGTTTGCAGTTCGTTTGCTCCTATAAATTGAACATTAATATCAATAAATTTGCTATTTTGCTGAAACGAAATATCTTTAAAACCACCGAGATTTTTATATTTTCCGTTTGGAGAAAAATGTTTAGGAAACTCCTCTGTTTGCATAATGGCAAGTAAAGCATCAATAAACGAACTTTTGCCGCTACTGTTTGCTCCAGTTAGCAAAGTTATTTTACCAAAATCAATATTTGTCTCTCTAAAACACTTAAAATTATTTAATTTGAGTTTTTTTATTAACATTTTTTTTAGCTTAAGTGGTTGTCTAATAGTTTTATCTCCTTTTTCCTTTTTTAGCATGTGCTAATTTTTCTTTTTCAATTTGTTCTCGCATTTTTTCTATTTTACTTTTTTACATTTATGAAAAATTTTTTTTAATACATCTCAATTATTCCTTGTTCTTTATCAAGAAATAAATTTATAATTTCATTTTCATATTTTATTATTTTTTCTACAATAATATTTGTGGGCTTATTTCCTCCACGTAACCATAAAATTTTGGGAGGAAAACCGTTGATTATCTGAATATCAACAAAATCTTCGTCAAAAGTAACAATAATAAAGTTATGTTCTTTTGCATAATTCCAGATTAGAGTATCTGATAATAATTTTGGAGATATATCTGAAACATGCAAACAAACAGGAAATGTATTTTGAAGTTTCTTTTTTATTCGCCAAGAGATATTTTCGTCAAATAGTAATTTCATTTGTTATACAGTTATTAGTTTTCGTTCTTTTTCGGCAGCATAAGACAAACAAGCAAATAATTGCTCTTTCTTCAGTTGCGGAAAATCTGCTAAAATATCTTCCGCAGTCATTCCTGTAGAATACCACGACAAAACATCAAAAACAGTTATTCGTGTTCCAATTATACATGGTTTGCCAAAACGGATTTCCTTATCTATTTTTATATGTTTTTTATAATTCATCTTTTTTAGTTTAAATGGTTGTCTAATAGTTTTATGCCGTGTTGAAAAGTTCCTGCCATAGGAGTTTCGTTGTGGAAGGCTTTTTTTCTGTAGTAAAAAATAATTGAAAAAAATAACTTCTTATTTTCAGATAAATCTGTGTGTCTCAATTCGTGAATATCTTTTTTTACTGTATCACAATTTTTTATAGCATCTGGGATATTTGCTAAATCATCTTCTTTTATATCAATATTCCATTTTTTCAGAAGTTCAATAGTTTCAATATTAAAATTATTGATGTTTTTTAACTCTTCTTGTTTTTCGTTGGATAGCTCGTCTAAAATTTTATTCTCTAATTGAAGAACCAGATTTATTATTTGAATCTGTTCCCATTCTATTTTTTGAAAAGCATCTTGTAAATCATAAATTTTTCTTTTTACTTCTGTATCATTTTCTTTTGCATTTTTAAATTCTTTTGATTTTTCTTCATACTTATCCTTATCAACATATTTTATTTCTGTTTTTCCTTCTAAATAAAAAGTTAAAATATTTTTAAGTTTTTTATCATTTAAAACTTTTAAAATTTTATGATAATCTTTTGTGTCAAAAATAAGAAGTTTATCAATATCTTTGAATGGTTTTATTTTTAAATTTTCTTGTAAAGCCTTTGTTATATTTGTTTGTATTTGAAATTTATTTATATCGCTTTTTTTAAAAATTTTATTTTCAAGATATTTTTTAGTTATTATTGCAAGTAATTTATCTTTTAATTTTTGTTCTTTTAGTTGTTTTG
>JAOZQN010000681.1 GCA_029932195.1 Bacteroidales bacterium
ATTTTAATTTTTTAACTTCTTGATATTTAAGATGTTATAAACTCCGAAACTTCAGGATGTAATTACCAAGTATTTGATAATAAAATATTGACTAAATTGTAAAATGAAAAATAGAAAGTTTTGTGTAATTAATAAAGAAATAATATATTTGTGAAATTAATTTAACAAATAAAATCTATATTAAAAAAACTATAATATATAAGATAAAAAAATAAAAATAAAATATTAAAATATAAAGCGTTTAGCTTTTTCTTGTAACTGAAATCTGGTAAATTTCGAACATGCACAAGAAATAAGATGAATGCCTACGCCTCTGGCGTGGGCTGTTCTTATTTGTGTATGTGGGTCTTACCAGAACCTCAGTTACGGATAAGTTACAGATCCCACGCTTTTTTTTTGTCTAAATTTTAACGTTTTTTGGGGAGTTGAAGGCAAACTAAATTTTTATTTATCATGAAAAATTATCTATTATTATTTGGTGTGTTATTATTTGCTTCGTCTCTTTTTGGGCAGGCAGAAAAATCTAAGTATTACATTGAAGGAGATTATGAAGCTGTTGTGGAAGGAGGACAATTTAAGTATAAATTGTCAAATATTTATTATGAAGGAGTTACATCAACGAGCGGGACTTATCTGGAAGCTAATGAGCTGGATGAAGAACAATTTGCAACATTTATTTTTAAAGAAATGGATACTGATTATAAGAATGGTATAGAAGAAGCTTACGGCAATGTTAAGTTTTGGCGTTGGAAAGAAGATAAGTGGCAAGTTGACAGTGAAGTAAGAAATCCTACACCAGCACAAGAAAAAACAAGCGAAATGTCAATTGTTCTTGTTTTGGATTGTAGTGAATCTATTGGAGAAAAAGATTTTGAAAAATTAAAAAATAGTGCTATCAAATTTATTGAAACATTTGAAGAACAAGCACCTGCAAACAGTGTTTATATTGGAATAGTAGGATTTAATAGTATGAAAAATACCGATAAAAATGTATTTCCTATAAAACCACTAAATAAACAGACTAAAAATGAAATGATAAGTTTTATTGGTAATACCTGGCTACCCACGTAAGGTTGGACTAAATTGATTTTCAACGATTTGTCGTGGCAAGCGTGGACGCTTGCCGCATAGTTGATTATGCGTAAAGCGTCCACGCTTTACACGAATTTCATTGTCCAACTTTACGTGGGTAGCCTAATACCTGGAATAAAGGTCTTCGAATGAAAAAAAATACTGCACTTTATTATGCAATAAATAAAAGTATAATAATGTTAGAAAATAATGCAAGAAATATTACAAAAGAATATCAAGGTTCGTTTATAGTTACATTTACAGATGGTTATGATAATAATTCTATGGACGCAAAAATAGGTGCACCAGCAGAGGGAAAAGGAGACCCTTATTTTTTGCATGTAAGAGACAAGCAGTTAAAGAAAAAAATAAAATCCGAAAATATTAAAAGTTATGTAATAGCGGTTCCGGGAAAAGATGTTGGAGATAATAAAGAAATGTTTCAAAGTATTCTTAAAGATTTAGCTGACCCTGATAAATTTACGCTTGCAGAAAATTTTGATGAATTAAATAAACTTTTTGAAAATATTGCTAATGAACTACTTAACCAGTGGGTAAATTTAGAATGTTATGTGCCTCCAAGATTTAAAGGTAAAGTAAGATGGACTCTTGACACAGACGATTTAGATATGGAGCCAGAGCCAGATGATAAAAAAAAAGAAGATTTTAAACCAAAAGAAATAGAACCAGACAACGAAGGCAAAAAGGACTATAAAAAACACTTAAATTTTGTTCTCGTAACGGCTAACTTCGGATTTACTTACAATCTTTATTATTCTCATATTTTTAATCGAGTTGGTTTTTATATGTATGGAGGAGCAGGATATAATACTCATTATTATTATTCGCCAAATTCTGATTTTGAAAATACGCATAAAAATTTTAGCAGTGGTTTATCCTTTCGTTTTGGAAAATCTAATCTTGTTGCCGACGTTGGACTTGGTTACTATATGACAGATGTTTATTATTCTGCTAACAATATGGTTGATTGGAGTTTTTATAATGGCTTATCTTATGAATTTGCTTTGGTCTATAAACTGAAATTTATTGGATTAAGAGCAGGTATCGTAGGAACACAAAATGATACTCCATTGAGCTTTTCTCTTGGTCTCGGTTTTGCATTTTAAATTTATCAATAATTTTAATAACTTTTAATAATAAATACAATGAAAAAAAGTTTTTTTTATATAACAATTATTGCAAGTTTGATAACACTGTTATCTTCTTGCGACACAACTCCTTATGCGAGTTTTACAATATCAAATGAAACCGTAGCAGTAGGAGAAACAGTTAGTATTAATAATAATTCAAATGGTTACCATTATTTATGGGAGTTTGGAGACGGAGAAGAATCAATTGACAGCTATCCTGCTGATTATACTTATAACAAAGAAGGAAATTATACAATAACTTTAACCGCATTTTCTAAAAATGGAAAAAACAAATCTATAGCAATACAAACGTTGGTAGTGGAAGCGACAAGTGCAAACAATATTGAAGATTTTGAAGGTGGCTCAACATTTACGTGGTTGTATTATAACGATGGTGAACAATGGGATATTGGTTCTTCCGAAGTATATGAAGGGAGTTATGCTTCATATTCGAGAGCTATTTCAAATAACGATAGGGCTACAAAGTTAATTGAAGATACATATAATGCAGGGACTATATCATTCTATTCAAAGGTATCATCTGAGTATAATTATGATTTTCTGAAATTTTACATAGATGGAGATTTAAAAGGCTCTTGGAGTGGAACAACTGGTGGTTGGGAATTTCATACTTATAATGTTAGTGCAGGAACTCATACTTTTTTATGGGAATATGAAAAAGACGAAGTAGATTATGATTATACGGGGGACGACCGTGCATATATTGATTATATAACTTTTCCTATTACATCAAATAAAAAAATAAAAAATAAAAAAATAAGAGTAGGGTGTAATAAAGAACAAAATAATATCTATTAATAACTAAAGTTTCGGAGTTGATAAAAAGATGTAAATCAATGTTTTATTT
>JAOZQN010000682.1 GCA_029932195.1 Bacteroidales bacterium
TGAACTTGAAATAAATAAAACATAGTTAATAACTTTTATGCCAATTTAGGTTACATTACTGGCATCATTTGTAGTAACAGTTGGTGGACTTGGCTCATTTGTAGTTGTAAATGAGATTTGCGAACTATAAGCTGTTCCAACATTATTTGTAGCATAAGCTCTCACATAATAAATTGTATTAGGTTCAAGTTGGGTTAATATACTTGAAAATGTAACAGCGGAAGAAGTTGATCCAAAATTTGTTTTTGTATCATTGATAGTTGGAGTTTCCGATGTGCTCCAACAATGTCCGTAGGAAGAGATAGTGCCACTACCTATACTTGTAATTTCTCCTGCAACAATTGCTGTTGTTTGTGTTGTATTTGTTGATGCTGTAGATGTGACAGATGGAGCGCCAGGAGGTAAAATAGTCATCACAATATTTACAATTATTGAATTAGAATTAGTGTTTATAACAATAGTTCCATTATAAGTATTTACACTTAGGTCTGTTCTATTTACATTAATTGTCATTGTTGTTGTTTGATTTGTAATAGTTCCACTTGATGGAGTAATTGAAATCCAAGAGTCGGTAGAACTTGCATTATAAGTTAATACATCTTCGCCTTCATTTGTTAGATATAATTTTAGTGAAGACTCAGAGGTTCCAAAATCTAAACTGGTTGGTGAAACTGAAAGTTCAGGAACAGCTTCTTTTAACGTAAAATCGGCAGAAGTTGTTTGTCCTTTATCAACTGTAAAATCACGAGAAGTGGTTTCGTAGCCTTCCTTAGATACTGTAATTGTATACAAAGCTTCGTCTATGTCAGAAAAATTAAACTCTCCTGTTGAATTGGTAAGCATACTATTCATCACCGATGGACTTATTGCTACCTGGGCATTTTCTATTAAATTGCCTTCTGCATCTTTTACTACTCCATGTATGCTACCTACTTTTGTGCAACCATAGAAACTTACTGCAATAACAAGCAAAATAATTGCATTAATAAATTTACTTCTCATAATATAAATATTTTTAGTTTGCCTTATCTCCCCAAAAAGCGTTAAAATTGAACATAAAAAAAGCGTGGGATCTGTAACTCTTATCAGAAGTAAAGGTTCTACCAAAACCCACATCAACAAATAAGAACAGCCCACGCCAGAGGCGTAGGCATTCGTCTTATTTCTTGTTGATGTTAAAATTTGGTAGATTTTTACTTCAAGAAAATAAGCTAAACGCTTTATATTTTAATATTTTATTTTTGTTATTTTATCTTATATATTTTTAGTATTTAATTTGATAATTGTTAAAATTTATGATTTCATTTGTTTTGCTATCCAGTCTATAATTGATTTAGCATGTTGTATTCCAGTTTTAGAAGTTGTAACATCTAAATCGCCATCGTATCCACCAAATAAATGTAAATAATTGTATGCAGAGTTAAATTCTTTTAACTTCTTTTTATTAATTTTTGCGAGATTTTCTTTGTAAAAATCAACATTTGTTGACTGTGTTCTTCTGCCTTTAGGTTTTGGATATTTTATGCCTTTTTGTGTAAAATAATCGTTTAAAGCAATAAGTAATCCGCTGTATGCTGTGTTGCATGCCATACGAACGTATTTGGCATCATCATAAAAATTGCCTTCTTTTTTTGCTTTTGTTCGTAAAATCTCTTTTGCGTTATCAAGGTATCTGTATGCCTCGGTGTAGGTATCCATAAATTATATAGAGTTTAAAATTGTGTTATATTTTGTAAATATAGTTTAAAATAAACAATAAAATAAAATTTTATTTCAGATAAATAAATTATCTAAAAAGTTGCCCACGCAAGAGCGTCTTATTTCTTGTGTCAATTAAAATTTGGTCTATTTCAAAATCAAGAAAATAAGCTAAACGCTTTATATTTTAATATTTTATTTTTGTTATTTTATCTTATATATTTTTAGTATTTAATTTGATAATTGTTAAAATTTATGATTTCATTTGTTTTGCTATCCAGTCTATAATTGATTTAGCGAAATATAAACCATCTTTTGAATTATTAACTGATAGTTCTCCGTCATAACCTCCGTATAAATGTAGTAACGAATAAGCCGAATTAAATTCTTTTAGCTTTTTTTTATTCATTTTAGCAAGGTTTTGTTTGTAAAAATCAACATTTACTGCTTGCTTTCTTTTGCCTTTTTGCTTTGGCATCGTAATTCCTTTTTGTGTAAAATAATCGTTTAAAGCAATAAGCAAACCGCTATATGCGGTATTGCAAGCCATACGAACGTATTTGGCATCATCATAAAATTTGCCTTCTTTTTTTGCTTTTGTTCGTAAAATCTCTTTTGCGTTATCAAGGTATCTGTATGCCTCGGTGTAGGTATCCATAAATTATATAGAGTTTAAAATTGTGTTATATTTTGTAAATATAGTTTAAAATAAACAATAAAATAAAATTTTATTTCAGATAAATAAATTATCTAAAAAGTTGCCCACGCAAGAGCGTCTTATTTCTTGTGTCAATTAAAACTTGGTAGATTTCAATGTCAAGAAAATAAGCTAAACGCTTTATATTTTATTATTTCTTATAAGTTTTTATTTATATTGTTGGTTTAGAGACGATAACATTCGTAAGTTTATTTTTATTGAAAAATAATGCTACTCCTATTTCGTAAAAATCAAATTGTTCTTCTTGGGTGCATTCTATTTTAGTTTTATCAAACTCAAAATTATATTTTTTCTTTTGATATATCTTCTTAATTATTTTAATTAATTCATTTTTTTTATAATCATACCAATTTTTTTCATCATAAATCAATTTATCTGTTTGTATTCCTAAATCTGTCCACTTTTGATTTTCTTTTTCGTAGCTTAAAATAATACCAATATTATCATATAATAAAGATGTTCCTAATTCATCTTTATACGTTCTCATAGGTTTCCCTAATTGTTGTATCGCATTTTCAATAGGTATATCAAACTTTAATCCTGCAAAAGATTTTCCTATTTCAAAATTATAATTTATTTTTTTCATTTTCTCCAGTGTGTTTCACCTTTTTGGCTTATTTTTTTAATAATATTTTCTCTCTTTCCTCTTAATTTTTTTAATTCCTTTCTAT
>JAOZQN010000683.1 GCA_029932195.1 Bacteroidales bacterium
AATTTTTCATTTTATGTTTTATTTTTTTAAGATTGATAAATTAATTATCGTTATCCACAAAAAACAAAATATTGTTCTGAAAAATCGTTCTCTAACATTTTCTGTTTCCGATTTTGGCGTTGTGCATAACGAATACGGCTTGGTTGCGGTGGCTTTTTCCCGCACTCCGTAGATTATTAGTAAAATGTCAAAAGTTCGCACCTATCGTACATTCCTGCACGATAGAAAAAGCCACTGCAAACCAAGAAAATGATAAGTGCTTTATTTCCACTATATTATATGTCAGAATGTTTTATATTCTTTTTTCGTTCGCTCTACAAATTTTCTAAGTTTAACAACTAATTGTATATCAAGATTTGTAGAAATAATAATTTGTTTATCTGTCAATCCCAAGTTTATCATATTAACTGCGATTTCTTTTGTTTTATCTATAATGCTTTGGTCCCAACCTGAAATAAATTTTTTAGCACCCGTTTTTGATATTTGTTTTACTTGATTTTCCATTTCTTTTGGTTTTATTTGTGTTGCTGATAATAAATAATATGTTAATTGGTCAATTATTTGTTGACCATTAGGATGTGATAATATTTCATCAATATCTTTGTAAATTTTGCCGACACTTTTTATT
This sequence comes from Bacteroidales bacterium, assembly GCA_029932195.1. Classification (GTDB taxonomy): domain Bacteria; phylum Bacteroidota; class Bacteroidia; order Bacteroidales; family JAOZQN01; genus JAOZQN01. The sequence goes on from JAOZQN010000683.1 coordinate 629, forward strand.
AAATCTGGAATACTGTCGTAAATGTGTTTCATTGCAAGCAACATGGCTTGTAACGAAAGAGTTTCAAAAGTTTCATTTATTTTGTCATCTGTATAGTTGTGCATATCAACTTTGATGAAATCAAATTTTGGAATAAATTGTAAAAGTGTATTATCAAGTCCGTCTTCAAAATAAACAAGAAAATTCTGTTTATTCCAAATTCGTTTTCCATGATAAAATAAAATTGGAATTACCGGTTTAAATTTTCTTTTTTGTTTTACGTCTATTGCCCAAATTCTCAAAATATATCCGAGAAGTTGTAAATGAGGATGTGCTTCATAATTGCTTTTGTGTTCAAATAAAAAAGCAATTTTAATATCCGTCTTTCCTTTGTATTTGCATGTATAAACAATATCTGAATATGTGTCATCAAATACTTCATCAATATACGCCGTTGTATCTAATTCTAAATTGGCAAGATTAAGATTATTAAATATTTCTTTGGGTAATGCGTGTTTTACAAAGTCGATTACTTCGTCTCGCCCTTCAAATAGTTTTTTAAAAAACTTGTCGTGAACTTTTGTTATTTCCATTTTGTTTATTTTTATTGAAAATTGTTTAATGCAAAGATACGAAAAAAGATTATTAGAAAATTAATTTTATCAAGATTATACTTTTTAATTGTTTTTGAGACAACGAATACTGTAACCATAATCAATTTCATCAGCATATTGAGTAACTAAATGATTATTATTGTTATAGAGGTCAATCATCCATGCTTTATCATTATTCTCTGGCGTATTACTCCACCAACGACCATTTACTCCTATATTGTAAAATGCAATTCCTGAATAATGACGATAACCACCTGCTAATGCAGAAAATCCACTTGTATTACTTCCGTTACCATTATTATTCCAACTTGTTGTGCTTTTTAATTTATATCCTGCTTCATTTACACCACCAAGACAATTAACTAATGTATTCCATTCATCATTACTTGGTAAATGCCAACCACTTGGGCAAGCAGAATTTGCATCATCAAAAGTATAAAGTCTGCCATAAGTTGCACAATTTGAAGGCTCATCATCGTAACACCACGAATTAGCTGTTTCATAATTAAGGTTTTCAGCCATCCAAATTTGATTTCCGATTTGCACAACTTGATATGCTTGTCCACCATAAGTAAAACTCTCTTTTGTTGAAAATGTAATAATTTCGCTATATGCTATGCCATAGCTATTTGTTACAAAAGCACGTATGTAATAATTAGTTGCGGCTGTGAAATTTGTTAAATTACTTATAAAACTTCCAGTAATTGAAGTGCTACCGAGTTCAATAATTCCGTCATTATTTGTTGTTGTAGGATTTGAATTTGTTTCAGACCATATAAAACCATGTTGTGTAGGATTTGATGCTCCTAAATCTAAAATATTTGCATTTGCAGTTATTGTTTGATAATCAATGTTTGTTGGATTACTTATTGAAACAGTTGCTTTACCATCAGAAGTTGTAAATGAAGTTTCACTACTGTATATTGTTCCTTCACTGTTAGTTGCAAAAGCTCGGATATAATAAGTTGTATTCGGTTGTAAATTTGTAATTGGACTTGTATATTCGCCTGTTTCATTTGCTGTGCCGTAATCTGTATTATCATCATTTATGTTAGGTGCTGCTGAGTTACTCCAACAATGTCCGTGTGCAGTTATATTGCTTTCGCCGAGTTCTGTAATATTTCCAATAACAGAAGCAGTTGATGCTGTTATATTTGTGGCATTACTAATTGTAACAGTAAGGACAGATAAATTTTCTGTTGTAAATGAAACTTCTGTTCCGTAAGTTGTCCCTGTTTCATTTGTTGCATAAGCTCGAACATAATAAGTTGTTTCTGCTTGTAAATTATTCAAATTACTTGTAAAATTTCCTGTTTCAGTTGTTTCTCCAAGTTCTGTTTTTGTAGAAAGTGCAATTGTTGGAGCAGATGATGTATTCCAACAGTGTCCATGTTCTGTAATATTGCTTGTTCCTATATTAGTTATGTTTCCTTCAGCTTGTGCTGTTGTTGTAGAAATATTTGAAACATTTCCTGTAGTAATAGTTGGTGGTTCAAGTTGTTCTGGTATTAGTGAAAAATCTGCATTTGTAGTATTTCCATTATCAACCGTAAAATCTTTTGAAGTAGTTGTATATCCGTCTTTTGAAACGCTAATCGTATAAAGTCCTTCACTTAAATCTGAAAAGGTAAATTCTCCTGTTGAATTTGTTAATCTACTATCCATATTTCCAGGTGATATTTCTATTTTTACGTTTTCAATTAAATCACCAGTTTCTGCATCTTTTACTGTTCCGTGTATATGTCCTACTTTTTTTACGCAGGACATAAACGAAATTGATAAAAATAATATTATTAGTAAATAAATTTGCTGAAGTTTCGGAGTTGTAATTAGCTGGTTGTGAACACATTACAAAAACGGCATG
>JAOZQN010000116.1 GCA_029932195.1 Bacteroidales bacterium
AACAAAAAGTGGGGGAAGAAATAGTTGCAAAATGAACACCCCACCTGTCAGGGTTCTAAACCCTGACAGGGTTAAAAATGTCCAATTTCATAGACACTATTAGAGGTCTGTAATATTATAGAATAATGGAAGAAAAAAAGCAATGGATAGTAAAAATTGGTGAAAATGAATATCTTCTCCATGCCGAGTCTATGTCAAATGAATTTTTTGAAAATAATATTTCATATAAAATTAAAGAAGACATAAAAATTCTTGAAATTGAAAATTATGAAGAGAGCACCATTGATTTTGAAAAATTAAACCTACCTAATTTAGAAGAATTGTCCTTTACTATATTCGGATTATTTGATTTAGAAGAAAATGTATCCAGAAAAATAGAAGATTTTAAAATAACAAAAGGAAATTTTACTAAGTTAAAAAAGCTGCAAATAACAGAATCAAACTTAAAATTTAATACTCTTGACGAAATATGTAATTTGCCAAATTTAGAGGAATTAGATATTGATTTTGAAAATAACCTATTAATTTATAAGGATTTTATTACAAAAGAAGAAATAACTACAACTTTAGATTATTTAAAAATAGAATATTCAGAGGATATAATTAAAATTGATTTTAGAAAATTTGGTTTAATTGTAAAATTTGATGATTTTGAATTATTTTTTATTTATACTAAAAAAATATCTGAAAATAAATACGAATTTAAAATAGGTTTTAGTAAAGAAAGCGAGAAAATTAACTCTATAAAAACAGAAATAGAAAAATTGCTTTTATATAGAGGTAGCAATATTCTTTTTAATGAGGAAAAAATAGCAAATAATAATAATGAATTTTTTTATGATAATAAATTATATTTATCAAAACTTGAAGTAAGAAAATATAAAAAATTGGAGAATTTTAGTATCACAGATTTTTCACCACAAGTAAATATTTTTTTGGGAATGAATAGTTCTGGAAAAACTACATTATTGCAAGCAATATCATTGTTGTTTAGTTCTGAAGGGGGTGGATATCATCCTAATTATACTAACATAGCAGAAAAACAATTCGTTGATATAAAATTAAATACAGGAAAAAAAGAATTAGAATTTAAAAAAGAACCATATAAACAAAATCAATATAATACAAAAATACCTGCATCATTTCTTTGCCTGTCTTATTGTGAAAACATTTTTGAAGGAGAAGATTTTGAAGACTATCCTGAAACAGTAGAAAATTTTATTCTTGGATTTTCCAAACCAGTAAAAACAAATTCTATTTTTCGAGCATATTCTGACGAAATACCCAACCCATTAAAGGTTTTAGATCTTCTTCTTGAAAGAGAATTACCATCAAAATATTTAGCAAAATATAAAAAAATAGAAAAATTAAGATTTTTATTAATCAAACAAATTAATAAATTTATAGAAATAGTTTTATCGGATAATTATAAAATAGTAAAAGAAAGGCAATTTCATGAAGTAAAAGAAGAAAATACAGGCAAATTATTTAGCCTGTCGGAAATGAGCGAAGGCTACCGTGCAAATATTATGCTTATTGCAGATATTTTTATAGAAATAATTTCTTCACGCTATTCATTTATTTATAGTAGTTTAGACAATTTATTTAAGGAAGTAAAAGGAGTTATTTTAATAGATGAATTTGATAGGCATTTACACCCTTCTGCCCAGCGAAAATTTTTAAAAGGATTAAAAGAAATTTTTCCGAAAATTCAATTTTTCTTATCAACACATAATCCAACGGCATTGCAATCGGCGGCAGGACATAAATCTTATATATTAACTTCAGATGCAAAAGGTAAAGTGCTTGCAAAACAATTAGATATAAAATATGGTTACAGTATAGAAACCATAAATAATTTATTCTTTGAAGGAAATAATCAAAATTATGATATTTATGCCGAAAACGATTTAAGAAAATTAAAAGAACTAAAATCTGAAATATTGGACGGCAAAAAAGAATTTTTTGATTTTGAAAATTTAATAAATAATAATATCATATCCAAAAATATTAGCGAGGAACTTGCAAGTTATTTGAATTTTGAAAAACATTATTTGTTAAAACAATTAGAGGATAAAAAATGAAAAAAATTGAACGAAGTCCAGAACCCTCTATTATTAAAGAATGTAGAAATGGTAATTTTCTCACAAAAGAAAAAATAAGAGAAGTATTAGGCAAAGATACAAATGGTTGTTGTGCGTATTGTAATGCAGGAAATATTTTAGCAACCTGTCCTGAAATAGAACATTTTTATCCAAAAAGTCATTTTCCTTCAAAAGCTTGTAAATGGGAAAATTTATTTTTAAGTTGCTCTAAATGTAATTGGCATAAATCTGCAAAATATAATGGAACAGATGAGCATGGAAAGGTAGGAAAATTGGAACACAAGCCTTTAAAACCAGATGATTCTGCTTATAAATTTGAAGATAATTTTACAATAGATATTTTTACTGGCAAAATAGAACCCAAAAATGACCGAGCCAAAACAACAATTGATTTTTTTGATTTAAATGGAGAAGAAAGAAACTCTGCAAGAAAAAATGAGTTAGAGTTGTATCAAAAAACAGGTTTTTATGTAAATTATGCTTTTTTTATTGAAGAATATATATCAATTATGAATTATATAAAAACTAAGTTATGATTTTAAAAGAAATTGATACAATTTTATTTGATTTAGGAGGTGTTTTATTAAATGTTGATATTGACTTGACAATTAATGAATTTGCAAAACATTCTCCTGAAATAAAAGATTTTGTTTATGATAATGATATTTTAACTTGGAATAATCTTTTGGAAACAGGGGGTATTTCTTTGCCTAATTTCAGAAAAAACATAAGTAAAAAATTTAATTTATCTATTTCTGAAAAAGAATTTGATAAGTGTTGGAATACAATGTTGCTTTCAATTCCACAAAATAGAATTGATATTTTGAATAAATTGAAACAAAATTACAAATTAATTCTTGTAAGCAATACAAATGAAATTCATTCAGATTATTACGAAAAACAAGATTATTGGAGCAATAATTATTTTGATAAAATATATTATTCTCATGAAATAGGTATCAGAAAACCAAATATTGAAGTTTTTCACAAAATAATTAATGAAAATAAACTAAATCCAAACCAAACAATATTTTTTGACGATAGAATTGAAAATCTTGATGCTGCAGAAAAAACAGGAATAAAAACAGTTCTTATTGGTGAAAAAAACATTGAAGATATTTTAGATATAATAGATATTTTTCCACTTAGTCTGAAATAAAAAAAATAAGAGTGCAACTTAAAATTTCACTTTAAACAACCTAATTTAACTATTTAAAAATAAAAATTTTATGAGCGAAAGAAAAACAGATTTATATCATTCAACAACTGGTTCTAAGGAAGGAAAAAAAGCTGAAATGAAAAATTTAGGCTTTTACGTATTTTTATTTGTAGTTTTTATTATGGCATATTCCTATTTTAGCTTTTTCTATTTTGCATAATGAAAATAAATATTAAAATATTAGTTCTTGTTTTTTTTTAATTATTTTTTCCATTTTAGATTTATATATCGGAGCGGTAAAAATTTCTTTTTCAGATATTTTTAAAGCAATTTTTGTCTCGGATAGTATAACAGATTATGGAATTATAGTTAGAGAAATACGATTGCCACGAGTTATAACTGCAATATTATCAGGAGCTTCGCTGTCTGTTAGTGGATTGTTGATGCAAACTATTTTCCGAAATCCTTTGGCTGGTCCTTATGTGCTGGGAATTAGTTCGGGGGCAAGTCTTGGTGTGGCAATAACTGTGCTTGGGGCTGGAAGTTTGCCTATTCTTGCAAGCTTTAGTGGAAGTTGGTCTATTGCTGTTTCTGGAGTGTTAGGGTCTGGTGTTGTGCTGATTATAATACTGTCAATGGCTTCTAAAGTTAATGATATTATGACAATTCTAATTCTTGGACTTATGTTTGGAAGTGGAATTTCGGCAATTGTAAGTATTTTACAATATTTTAGTGGCTCGGCTATTCTTAAAAATTATATCCTCTGGACACTCGGAAGTCTCAGCAACACAACAAGTTCGCAGTTACAAATATTACTGCCAATTATTTTACTCGCTCTCCTTTCTACATTTTTTCTATCCAAAATACTCAATGCAATGTATCTTGGCGAGGAATCGGCAAAAAGCATGGGCATAAATATAAGACAAACTCGTTTTATAGTATTTATGCTAACAAGTATCTTGACAGGATTAATTACTGCATTCTGCGGTCCTATTGGTTTTGTGGGAATTGCAATTCCCCATATTGCACGACTTTTTCACCGAACTGCAAATCATAATATTTTAATTCCTGGAAGTATTTTAATCGGAGCAGTAATAATGCTAATAAGTGATATTATTTCACAAGTTCCTGGTTATAACTTTGTTATTCCTATCAATTCGGTTACTGCACTTATCGGGATACCTATCATATTTTTTATCATATTGAAAAAAAGATAACGTTAAATTTTTAATTAGAAAATAATAATTTGAAAAATTCATAAAAAACGAATAACTTTGCAACCAAAATAGTTATCAAGTTTAAAGTTTAAAAGTTGTCAAGTTATCAAGTTTAAAGTTTAAAAGTTATCAGGTTGTCAAGTTAAAAAGATGAAAGTGAAAAATCTTGTGTTTACTCTGAGAAGTGAATTTTTGTCAAATATGGATTTTACTCAATCTTATAATTTTAGACTTGACAACTTGATAACTTGATAACTTGACAACTTGATAACTTTAATAAATCAACAAATTTTGTTTAAAATAGGAAAAATAGAAATCCCTGATACTCCATTACTTCTCGCACCAATGGAGAACATGACCGAGCCTTCATTTCGCTCTTTGTGTAAATATTATGGAGCAGATTTAATGTATACTGAGTTTGTTGCCTCAGAGGCACTTATCCGAAATATTGATAAAACTTTTAAAAAGTTGAAAATATTTGCAGAAGAACGCCCCGTTGGAATACAAATTTATGGACATAACATTGATTCAATGGTAGAAGCCGCAAAAATTGCAGCAGAAGCAAAACCCGAACTGGTGGATATAAATTATGGTTGTCCTGTTAAAAAAATTGCCAAACGAGGAGCAGGAGCAGGCATGTTGCAAGACATTCCTAAAATGGTGGAAATGACAAGTAAAATAGTGAAAGCAGTAGATTTGCCTGTTACCGTAAAAACTCGACTCGGTTGGGATTACGATAGTTTGGTGATTGAAGAAGTTGCTGAAAGGCTACAAGATGTAGGTATTCAGGCACTTGCGATACACGGTAGAACACGTAATCAATTTTACAAAGGCAAGGCTGATTGGACTTTGATAGGAAAAGTTAAAAACAATCCGAGAATAAAAATCCCAATAATTGGAAATGGAGATATTGATAGTCCACAAAAAGCAAAGCAAATGATTGACCAATACGGTGTTGATGCTCTTATGATTGGACGTGCAACTTTTGGAAAACCTTACCTTTTTAAAGAAATAAAACACTTTCTGAAAACTGGCGAAATTTTACCAGAAATGTCTGTAAACGAAAAAGTTGAACTGGCAAAATTGCATTTTTCAAAATCATTGGAATGGAAAGGAGACAAAAGAGGAATTTTTGAAATGAGACAACATTTTTCAAATTACTTTAAATCTTTATATGACTTCAAAAAGACAAGAATACGACTTGTTACATGCACCGATATTACAGAAATTTATAATATCTTAGAAGAAATAAAAACAAACTGGGGAGAGAAGTAAATAAAGCCTTTAGTTTTTAATGTTTAGTTTTTAATTTTTAATTGACTTTTGCCTGATAAATAGCAATTTACTGAAGATAAATAGAGAAGTAATTTATTAACCTTTCTTAAAAACTGAAAATATACTTTATTAATCAATAATTTTTATTAATTTTGTTTAATATAGAAAGTGATTATAAATTATATTTGAGTTTAAGTTTGAGAAATTAAAATATTGAAAGTCATGGTTTTCTTTTGGTTAGTAATCTTGTTGTAGGACGCTGACTGTAAGGGTGTTGTTTTTGTTTGTTTTTTAAACTTAACTCATATTTGATAATTTAAAAATAACTTTTAGGAATTTGCAATCTTGTAACTCGCCCAGAAGCGATTAAAAATAAATATTTAACATGATAAAAACGCAATTATTATTAACCATATTGGCAGTTTTCTTTTTCTCAAATTGTGAAAAAGAAAAAACAAACGATGCAGGCTCTCTCTCGGAAGTTATTAATGCCTATAGAGTTGAAAAAGGATTAAGTGAAATTTCTATTTCGACATCTTTAACAACAGTAGCAGAAGCACATGTAAAAGATCTTGTGGAAAATCAGCCAAATGGAGGAAATTGTAATCTGCATAGTTGGTCTGATAATGGAGACTGGTCTGCTTGTTGTTATACCAGCGACCATGCACAAGCTCAATGTATGTGGAACAAACCAAGTGAATTAACTTCTTATAAAGGAAATGGCTATGAAATTTCTGCATGGTCTGGTGATAGTATTACAGCAAATCAAGCTTTAACAATGTGGCAAGGTAGCGAAGGACATCACAATGTTATTTTAAATAAAGATATTTGGGCTAACTCAGAATGGAATGCAATAGGTTCGGCAATTTATAAAGGATACGCAGTTGTTTGGTTTGGAAAAGAAATAGATACAAAAAAATAAGTAATTAATTAAAAGTTTTGGCGTTTTTCACGAGTGTCAAGTTCAAGGCTTTTTTTTAATTTTATAATTGAAGTTTACCTCTGTAAATGAGCATTTTAAAATTTCAAAAGTAATGCAGAAATTGGCACTTGTGAAAAACGCCAAAGTTTTAAAGTATAAAGTTAAAAGTATTTCTTTGTTAGTGAAGGTATTATAACTATTGTATTGTTAAAAAACTTTTATCCCACTACTTAGTTAATTAAGAAAAGGTCAAATAAAGTCAAGGAGACTATTACCTTGACTAACATATTGCGTTGCTATTCAAAAACTAAAAACTAATCTTATTAATCAAATTAAATAAATAAAAAATTATGGTAGGAGCATCAGACATAAAAAACGGTCTAACAATAAAGTATAACAACGATTTATACAAAATAGTAGAATTTTTACACGTAAAACCAGGCAAAGGTCCAGCATTTGTGAGAACAAAAATGAAAAGCCTTACAAACGGAAGAGTTATTGACAATACTTTTACAAACAGCTCAAAATTAGACGATGTAAGAATAGAACGTAGAACTTTTCAATATCTTTACAAGGATAGTATGGGATATAATTTTATGAATACGGAAACCTACGACCAACTTCCACTACCCGAAGATATTTTAGAAAATACCGACCTTTTTAAAGAAGGAATGGAGGTAGATGTAATTTTTCATGCAGAAGAAGATTTAGCTTTATCTTGCGAACTTCCATCATTTATTGTATTAGAAGTTACTTATACCGAACCTGGATTAAAGGGTGATACAGCATCGTCGTCTGCAAGTAAATTTGCGACACTGGAAACAGGTGCACAAATAAAAGTTCCGCTTTTTATTGAAACTGGAACCAAAATAAAAATAGATACAAGAAGTCGCTCTTACGTAGAAAGAGCAAAATAATTTGTTGTTGGCTTTTGGGGATTGGTTTTTGGGTATTGGTGGTTGGCTTTTGGCTAACACAAAGTGTTGTAAAACAAGCCAAATACCAAATACCAAAAGCCAACCGCCAGCAAGCCAAAAACTAAAAGCTAAAAAATTGAAAAAGAAAAATCTCACATTAAAACGCTTGCGTTTTTGCAATTTTAAACTGCGAACAATGCTAAATATAACGAAGGCAATTAGTCGTAATTTGCCTACGGAAGAGCTCTTGCGGACTTTTGAAATTTTGCTTATCAAAGAACTCAATATTGGTAAAGTTTTATTATTTGCTTATAATAAAAAATGGGAACTAATAATAAAAAATGGGATAGAAAAAGATATTTATAATAAAATTGATGTAGAAGATGATCTTTTGATATTCAAAGATTTTGAAATGACAATTGGTATTAAAAATAAAAAATTCCAACCTTTTGATGTTATAATTCCTGTATTTCATAATAATAAAGTATTAGCATATATTCTAATTGGAGATATTGATGAAGATGATGAAGGAACAAGTGCAAGTGTTAGAAACCTTCAATTTATCCAAACACTAACCAGTGTTATTATTGTTGCAATAGAGAACAAACGATTGATTGAAAAACAAATAAGACAAGAACGGATAAAAAAAGAACTAGAAACAGCAACAAAAATTCAACAAAGTTTAATTCCTGAAAAAGATAGCTTTCCTAAAAATAAAAAAATAAAAATAGAAACATTTTATATGCCTCACTTCGAGATTGGTGGGGATTATTTTGATTTTGAAGAAATCTCTAAAAACGAAGTCTTTTTTTGTATTGCAGATGTTTCGGGCAAAGGTATATCTGCTGCACTCTTAATGTCTAATTTTCAGGCAAATATAAAGGCAAGTTTACGAAATAATAAATCCTTAAAAAAGCTTACTCACGACTTAAATAATATTATTGTCCAAAATTCTAAAGGTGAGCATTTTATAACACTTTTTATGGCTAAATATCATTATTTTACAAAAATCCTTACTTTTGTAAATGCAGGACACAATTCGCCAATATTGTATGATAAATCTACAAAAAAGATAAGCCTCTTAAAATCTGGCTGTGTAGGAATAGGAATGTTAGATAATATACCAAGTATAAAACTTGGAAGAGTAAGAATAAAAAATGATTCCAAATTAATTTGTTATACTGATGGGCTTTCTGAGCTGGCAATCAACGGAATAGAAGATTACGGGCTGGATATAACAAAAAATAATATTGCAAACAACAAATCCATAGGTGAGACAATTTATTCTATAAAAAAAGAGTTAAATATAAAGAAAGGAAATCCTTATATTTTTGATGATATAACTATTCTTGGTATCGAATTTAAAAACATAGGATTTGGATTTTAGTTTTTAGTCTTTAGTTTTTAATTACGCAAGGCATTGTTTATAACATCAATGCAAAGACTAACAACACGAAAACTAACAACACGAAAACTAACAACTTAAAAACTCAAAACTATGAAAAAACTATTATTATTATCCGTTACATTAATATTTTTTATAAATATTAACTTATCACAAATATCTAATCTTACGGTGTTTAGCGAAGGAGGAGAATTATTTAAACTATCTTTAAATAATGAATTAGTAAATCAGACAGGAATAGCCAATGTGAAAAAAAGTGGTATTACTGAAGGACGATATATTGTAAAAGTTGATTTTGAAGACTTATACACCACAGATATAACACAAACCATTGTTATTGCAGCTGGTTACGATCTTACTTATATTATAAAAAAAAATAAAAAAGGAGAATACCAATTGAGAGGTTTTAATATGACCGAATTAAATAATGGTGGCACAAATAACAACAACGGTGGCACAAATAATAACAACAATGGCACAAATAACAACAGTAATAGCAACAACGGACTAACAATAGATTACGACGGCGGAGTATATGATGGCACAACCAATTACAACGATGGAATGGTAATTGAATTTAATGATGGTTCTAATGTTACAGGAAATAATGCAAATGTTGATGGCACAAATATTTCTGTAAATTACTCATTTCTTGGAAGTAATATGGGAATGGATTTTAATATCAATGATTTTATCAACGACCCTAATTATACAGACAACGGATACCAAACAAAAAACGCCCCAACTGGTTGTTATGGAGCAATGAACAACTATAATTTCTCGCAAGCCAAACAAGCAATAGCAAACGAAACTTTTGAAAGCGACAAAGAAGGTGTTGCAATGCAAATAATAGGAGCAAACTGCCTGTATTCCATGCAAGTAAAAGATGTTTTAGACCAATTTGACTACGAAAGCACAAAACTTAAAGTTGCTAAATTTGCATATCATCACACATTAGATATTGGAAATTATTTTCTTGTAAACTCTGCTTTTGAATACGATTCAACCAAAGAAGAATTAAGACAATATATCAATTCTCTTAGATAAATAGTTAATTCTTAATTTTCAGAAGGCAGTCTGCAAAAGCTAATTACAGGGTAACTCAACGTTACCCTGTGAGTAGTTTTTTCAAATTTATAGAATAAAAACGGCAAGATTTTTGTTGTATTTTAAAGTTAAGTCGGACTGTTAAAACTTAAAATTATGAAAACGAGGATAATAATTACAATAGGGCTGTTGTTGTTTGCAGTAAATATAACAGAAGCACAGCATATTTTACGTGGAGACGAACTTTTAGATAGTGCAAGAGTTCGTGATGCAGAAATTGTAGCCGCAAAAATTGACGGTGCAGATACAAGTCTTTATGTTAATATTAGAGGAGTTGTAATCTTACCTCCAATAAAATTTAAAAATAAAAAACAAAAGAAAAAATACAATAGATTAGCATATAATATAAAAAAAGTATATCCTTATGCGGTAGAAATTCGCAACACTTATGCCGAAGTAGAAGCAAATGTAGGAGCTTTTGAAACAAAACGTGAACGAAGAAAATATGTAAAAATAAAAGAAAAAGAACTAAGAGATGAATTTGAAAAAGACCTTGTAAATCTAACTTTTTATCAAGGTAGATTACTTATAAAATTAGTTGATAGAGAGACAGGTAGCACAACCTACGAAGTAGTAAAAGAATTTAAAGGTGGAATGAATGCGTTTTTCTGGCAATCGGTAGCTGTTGTATTTGGAGCAAATTTAAAATCGCAATACGACACCGAAGAAGACAAAATGATTGAAGACATTATAGTGCGAATAGAAAACGGACAGTTGTAGGTTAATGAACAATTAATAATTAATAATTGGTTTACACCTCATAATTAGAACATTATATATTTTTTTACGGTTAAGAAACTTTTGTCATACTACTTAGTTCTATAAATTAATACCTTTTCATCAAATAATATCCATCTATCTCTTCCTTAATAATTGTTGCAAAATAACTTATAATAATGCGTAAGTTGTTTCATAATAATGATTCGTGTAGTTTTGCTAGTCCTCATTGTGTTGAAAAGAAGATACACACACGCACACATGTTTTATTAAGTGCTTTAAAATCAATAAATTAATCCCTAATTCAAAATTGCACGAACTATTGTCATAAGTAACTGGACAAATAAAAACGACACTTGTATATTTCTGTGTTTCAGATCTCCACAAAATTATTCATTATTTATTGTTAATTACTTAACTTGCAAATCGTGATTTTTTCTTAAAAATAATTTCTTCGTAAATATCTTTTACAGGAATATCTATTTTTAAGTGTTCCAGTTTAATAATTTCGTCTAATTTTGTATATGCTTGGTGATACCAAAAAGCGTTATGTTTTGTATAACAGGTAATTAGACAGGTTCCTTGTTCTACAAGAATATAATATTTCAGACTTGGAATTTGTTTGTAGAATGTAAATTTTTGCCCAACATCATACTCTCTTGTGCTTTTTGACAAAACTTCAATAATAAGAACTGGCTTTGTTATTGTTAGGCTATCATCTTCTGTATCATCGCATCTAACAACCACATCGGGATATGCGTAATGATTTTTTTTCGTAATTTGAACTTTTACTGCTTCTGAATAAACACTACATTTTTTATTCTCTTTTTTAAACCGTTTTTTTAAAGCAGAAGTTGCATTAAACACGATTTCATTATGAATTAGTGTTGTTCCTGCCATAGCAAAAATTTCGCCATAATAAAATTCGTGTTTTATTTCCGAATGTTCTTCAAGTTCAAGATATTCGTCGTAAGTGTATATGTTTTTTTGTGGTTTTATTGCTTCCATATTTTATGTTTTTTAGTAAAAAACAAATATAATATTTTTATTTTTATTTATCAAGTTTTACTTTTAAATTTGCAAATATATTCAATTGTTGAGTCCACTCCGAGAAGTGTATTTTTGTCGAAATAAAGGTGGATACGAATTTTATAAATAGAGTTTATTTATTGTAAATGAGTATTTAAGTAATGAATAATTAATAATGAACAATGAATAATTTTGTGGACACCTGAAAAACAGGAATATACAAAATGTAAAAGTGTCGTTTTTATTTGTTCAGTTACTTAACGCTTAGTTTGGTGAAAAAATACTTTTCGGAGTGGACTCAAAAATAGAAGCTATTTTAGCATACAAACTCAAAATTTAAAACTTAACACTAAATTCATGTATCTTTCTGCGAAATATATTTTTAGAATAAATAAGACTCCTTTAGAAAATGGTGTCTTAAAAATAGATAAAGATGGCACAATTCTCAAAATCTTTAAATACGAAAAAAACAAACATCAAAGTATTGATATTCAGTTCTTTGATGGAGTTTTAATTCCTGGATTTGTAAATACTCACTGTCATTTAGAATTGAGCCACTTGCGAGATAAAATTCCGGAACAATCTGGACTTAGCGATTTCCTTGCCTATGTTGGCAAATATAAAAAAGAAGAGTTTGATGAAGAAAAATTAATTGCAGAAGCAGATAACGAAATGTATATCAACGGAATAGTTGCCGTAGGAGATATTTCTAATACAATAAATACCAAAGAAATAAAAAAGCAAAGCAAAATTTTTTATCATACTTTTATTGAAGTAATTGCACTAAATCCAGATGAATGTAAATATAAGATTTACAATGCTTTTCTATTAAAAAAGGAATTTAATGAAAACACTTCCATCGTTCCACACGCAAGCTATACGGCTTCGGAAAAATTACTGAAACAGATAAGAAAAATAGCAAAACACGACAATAAAACTATTTCTATTCATAACCAAGAATCGGCAGGAGAGAATAAATTTTTCTTAAATAAAACTGGAGCAATTGCAGATTTATACGAAAAAATAGATGAAGATATTTCATATTTTAAGCCAAGTAAAAAAACTGCTTTACAAACAATACTACCATCATTACCAAGTGAAACTAAGCTATTACTTATACATAATATTTATACGTCGGAAACAGATATTAAATTGGCAGAACAATATTCCAAAAATGTTTTTTGGTGTTTGTGTCCTAATTCAAATATTTATATAGAAAATAAATTACCCGATGTTAATTTATTTCTGAAAAATAATTGTAAAATAACAATTGGAACAGACAGCCTTGCTTCAAATCATAAGTTTGATTTTCTTGATGAGATAAAAACCTTACAAAATAATTTTGATAATTTAACTTTTGAGCAGATTTTGGAATGGGCAACCTTAAATGGAGCAAAATCGTTGAATATCAACGATAAATATGGAAGTTTTGAAGTAGGGAAAAAACCAGGTATCAATTTAATTGAAAATTTTGATTTTACAGAAATGAAACCAACCAAAGAAAGTTTTTTGAGGAAAATAATTTTTTAATGAATAATGAATAATGAATAA
>JAOZQN010000684.1 GCA_029932195.1 Bacteroidales bacterium
AAATATTTTTATAAATTATTGATAATCAATATAAAATGAAGGCAAAAACTTTAGTAAGATATTTAATTAAATAGAATAAAGATGAAATACAAAAACATATTTTTTATTTATTGATAACTGGAAAGTTCTATTTCTGAAGAGAATATCCAAACTCGCAGCCATATTCTTAGCAGAATAAATATTTGTTGGATAAAAAACATTGCAATTATTCCAAAAGTGGTAGCCATTTCAATATCTCCATAAAGACTTATGTATAAGTAAAATATAGCTATTACTGGCAATATTAGTAAAATAAATAAGCTATAAGTTTGAAATAGTTTGGAAAAAACAAATTTTGTGGCTCGCCAAACTGCTTTAAAAATATTTTTACTATTTAATGATAAAAGATAAAGTTTTGAATAATCATTTATCATTACAATTATAAAAAAGAAAAAAGTGTGTAAAAGCAAGGCAGTTATTCCTATAAAATAATATGAATTTTCGGTTGTAAATCCCAAAGAAAGTGCTTTTATTATGTAGAACATTGGAATATAAATAATTAATGCAACAAAAACATGCAGTAATAGATTTATGATACTTGTTCCAAAAAATCTGAAAAAATTACTTCCAGAAGCGGCAAAGAAATCAGATAATCTGAATTTTTGTTTTGTTATTGTTTGTAAAATTCCTCCCGTTAAAAAAACATTTAAAAACCAATAAACTATCACAAACCATTTTATTTGTTTAAAAATATTTTTAAAAACATCTCCTGATTGATTCATTAAATCTACAAAAAAAGTATAGTTGAAATCATTTAAAATAGTCTCTAATTCAAGTGATTGTCCTGCTGCACCTTTCAGTGAGCTAAAGAATAAAGTAGCAAGTAATATGGCAAGACCAAAATTAATTGAATATAACATCAAAATCATTCTGGGAAAACGAATAGATTTGAATAGTCCTTTTATATATGATTTTATTATGTCCATTTAAGGAAAAGTGTTAAGTTTTTAATGTTGAGTTTTAAATTAGCCTATACCTGACAATTATTCTAAACAAATTAGAAGAAGCTGACAGTTTGCAGGATATTTTGCAAAAAGAATAAAAATTTAATGGTATATTTATAAATAGGTCTTTGGTCTGGTTCTAAGGTTAGGCTGTTATTGTTTCTATTTATATCTATTGTTAGTTTGTTTAAATAATCTGCTTTTGCTGATACTATTTTTGTATTAGTCTTATAATTAAATGTTTTTGAACGATTATTTCCGTCCCATTTTTCTATTTTGCTTGTTCCATCTTCAAAATTAATTACTATTTCTATTGGCATTTTTACTTCACCAAGCCGAGAGATTGTAATATTAGATTTATAATAAGTTATAGTGTTTTCTAACTCTACCGAAACGTTTAAATCGTTCTTATTGTAAACGCCTGTATTTTTTTCGCTAACTTTTTTGTTGTTAATAGAAGATAATTCGTAATCGCAAATTCCTGTTCCATACAGAACTTGCTGAAAATACCAGTTCATATTTTGCCCAAAATTATTTCCATGTTCTTCTTTAACTACTTCATTTACAATATTTATAAAGTCAGTAGAGCAAGGGTGTTTAAATTTCCAACGTTCAAAATAAGTTTGCATAATTTTGTCCATAGTCTTGTTACCAATCAGGTTTTCAAGTGTTTTGAGAAATGTAGCTGGTTTGTTATACGAAAACACATGATAACTATTTCCTGGATATTCCCAAGAATATTTTGCCGACTCTGTTATTTGTGGATTTTTATAATTAACATAAGATGCTCTTTTTGCCTCAAAATCAAATATTTGCAAATCAAAAAGACTGAAAATTGGAGAGTAATTCTCCATTATTTTTGCTTCAATATAGGAATTTAAACCTTCGTCTAACCAAGGTTCTTCAAATTCGTTTGAGGCAAGCATTCCCATAAAATAATTATGTCCAATTTCGTGAACAGTAATCATTTCAGGAAGTTTGGAAAAATTAGGGAATTTAGAAACCGATGCGGTTGTAACCAGACAAGGGTATTCCATGCCTGCAGAGTTAATGCCCTTAAACGGCACATCTACAATGGTTAAGTTGGGATATGGATATGCTCCAATTTTTTTGTTAAAATATTCCAAAGTAGCAAAAGCTGAACTAAAATGTCGTTCAATCAGCGATTTATGTTCTTTTGGGATTAATAGTTTTACATTTACGTCTTGCCATTTTCGTTCTACAATCATAAATGATTTATAGGCAGTCCACGCAAAATCAATAACATCTTCGGCTCTGTAACTTAGAGTTTTAGTTCCATTATTATTGTAAATTTCTTTTTGTAAAACTCCTGTTGCTCCCACAATATATTCGTCGGGAAGTGTGATGCGAACATCGTAAGTTCCAAAATCGGCATAAAACTCCGAATTTGCATGAAATTGATGACAGTTCCATCCTGTTTTACTCACATTTCGCATTCCTTTATGCTCCAAAACTCCAATTTTGGGAAACCATTGTGCTATAAAAAAATAATCGTCGTTGTAACCTGTGCGAGCAATAATTTCGGGAAGTTTTACAATGTATTTTATTTTAATATCAATAATTTCAAATGGTTGAATGCTTTTATTAAGGGGTGTTTCAAAAACGGTTCTATCATGTTCGTTGCCGTCATCTGGTTGGATATATATAATTTTATCAGTCAAATTCTCTCGCCCAACAATTTCTATGGAAATAATATCTATCCAGCCCCACACATTATTTTCGGCATCAGAACTTGCACGTTCAAGCATAAAAGTTGAGTTTTTATTCTTAAAAGCATTCATGTAAAGATGAAATTGTAATTCGTTGATTGTGTCGGTAGTAGTATTTTTCCAATTTAGTAGAAGCTCTCCTGTGAGTAATTTATTTTCTGTATTTAGTTCTATATCAATATTATAATTGGCAATTCTATTGCTCAAAGGCTCTGGAAAGATAACTTGAGAAAATATATTTGTCGTAAAAAAAAGGAAGAATAATATAAAATAATTTATTTTCATAAACATTAGTTAAAAGTTTTAAAGTATAAAGGGCACTCCTAAAAACTCAAAAATAAAGGCTTTCAAAATTATTAAAGTTTGAG
>JAOZQN010000685.1 GCA_029932195.1 Bacteroidales bacterium
TAAAACATTGATTAAACTTCGTTAAACGCCTGGCAGTCAATGCTTTTGAGATCTGGATTTATTAATAAAGCAAACTATAAGATGAGCAACAAACCAACATACAAGGAATTAGAAAAAACGATTATTGAGCTTAAAAAACAACATAAAGCTGAATTAATTCGTATTGAAAAAAAAAATAACAAAACAGTTGAAGCTCATATAAATAAAAAAAATAAGTATAAGAAAATTACAAATATTTCTGAGCAAGTAGCAAAAGCAGGTAGTTGGAGTTTAGATACAAAAACAAATGATTTTTTCTGCTCAGACGGTATGTGCATCATACACGGAATAAAACCAGAAGAATTTGATAATTCTTTGGAAATGCTCCGAAAGTATATTCACCCAGATGATATAGAAGAGGTTATTAAAAAATCTAACCAAAGTATTTTAGAAAAAAAGTCGTTTGTTTTTGAATATAGAATGCTTCTTTCTGATGGTAGTGTAAGATATATTCGTGGAAAAAACACTTTAATTTTTAATGAAGCCGAAGAATTAATAGAAATTATTGGCATGAACATGGATATTTCTGAACTAAAAAAACATGAACTTCTGTTAAATAAAACTAAAGAACAATTAAAAAATGAAAGAAATCAGTTTTTATCACTTTTAAATACAATTCCTGAACCTATCTATGTTTCAGATACTAAAACAATGAAAATTCTTTTTGCTAATGATGCTAAAAAGAAGATTTATGGAGATGAACTTGTAGAAAAACGATGTTTCGAAGCACTTCATAATTTAAACGAACCATGTAATTTTTGTCCAACAATAGAAAAATTGAATAATAAAGAGCAGGCTATTCGTTGGGTTAAAGAAGATAAAAAAAATAAAAAAACATTTTTAAATATTGAAAAATTAATTGAATGGCAGGATAATCAAAATGCCAGATTTCAAATTGCTTTTGATATTACAGAGCTAAAAAAAGCCGAAAATGAAATAAGAAAATTATCTGTTGCTGTAGAGCAAAATCCCACAACCATTGTAATAACAGACACCGAGGGTAATATTGAATATGTGAATAACAAATTTACTGAACTTACTGGTTATACTTTTAAAGAAGCAAAAGGAAAAAATGCAAGTGTTCTAAATTCAGGACGAACAAATACCAAAATTTTCATAGACCTCTGGAATACTTTAAAAATGGGCAAAGTATGGAAAGGTGAATTTATAAACAAAAAAAAGAATGGTGAAAAATTTATAGAATATGCCACCATTGCACCAATTTTTGACGAAAATAACAAAACAACAAATTATATTGCTATTAAAGAAGATGTAACAATAAAAAGGCAACTAGAAAACACACTGAAAAAAAATGAAAAAAAATTAAGAGAACTGAATGCAACCAAAGATAAATTCTTCTCAATAATTGCACATGATTTACGTAGCCCGTTTAATGCAATAATAGGATTTTCTGAAATGTTATTTAAAAAACATTCTGAATACGACGCAAAAAAACGAGAACAGATTATAAAATTAATTCTGAGTAGCTCAAAAGAAACATACGACTTATTAGAAAATTTGCTACAATGGGCAAAAACACAAATTGATAATAATACATACAATCCTGAAAAACATGAAGTTCAAACAATTATTTTTGAAACCCTTTTCAATACAGAAAATATAGCAAAAAGTAAAAAAATAAAATTAATATCTGCAATTTCAGAAAACCTTTCAATTTATGCAGATAAAAACATGATTCAAACTATATTACGAAATCTAATAACTAATGCTATAAAATTCACAAAAGAAGGAGGTGTAATTACTATTGATGCCCAAAAGAATAAAAAAGAAGTAATTTTTTCGGTAAATGATACTGGCATAGGAATTAGTAAAGAAAAAATTGGAAAATTATTTGACATTACAGAAAAAACAAACACACTTGGCACTAATAATGAAACAGGAACAGGCTTAGGATTAATTCTTTGTAAAGAATTTACCGAAAAGCACAAAGGTAAAATCTGGGTTGAAAGCATCTTAGGAAAAGGAAGTAGTTTCAAATTTACAATACCCTTAAAAATTTATTAACAAACAAATAATCAATTTTAAATTATACTAAATTGTTGTAATAATTATGATTTTTAAAATGAATTATTTTTTGTTTATTTCTATTCAGAAAATTCTTGCATAGCCTGTGCTATGAAATAATTTTATGGGTAAAAATAGGTAAAAAAGAAACTTTTTAAATTCATAATTATTAGAGCAATTTAGTATAAACACTTAAACTTTATCAAACATGAAAAAAACACTTTTATTAACAGCAGTTATTTTATTATCAGTATTTTCAGGTTTCTCGCAAGACTACTACGACATTGAACTGTCTGCCTTGCCAAATGGAGCTAAATACGAAGGAGAAGCGAAAGAAGCAATAACTTGGTTAGACGAAAATGGAGAAAACTATTTTATAATTTCAATTGTAGAAGAATACGTATCAAGAAAAGCAGAAAATGAATATGACTCAGAAGAAAAAACATCATATTTGTATGCCTACCACTATATTGATAATGGAAGTTCATTAAAACTTTCTCGTAAAATAACAGATTTTGTAAAAGACTGCGAATTTGATGTTGTTCTTTTTTACGAACCAAAATCAATAGAGGTAACAGATTTAGATAATGATGAAATTTATGAAGTTTCCTTTATCTACATGCTTTCATGCACCAGCGATATTTCTCCATACGACATGAAATTAATGTTACTTGAAAACGGAAATAAATACCCTGTAAGAGGCACCACTGAAATTAATTATGGTGATGATTATATAGAAGAAGGAACTAAAAAACTTGGAACAGAATTTAGTTCTGCACCAAAATCGTTCAAAAAATTTGCAGAAGAACAATGGAATAAATTTAATTCTACTACTTTCTAAATTGCTTTGATTTTTCTGATTATAACGGATTTTGTTGAAATTGTAATAACTTTATTCAGTCTGTAAATAATCCATTGATAAGCCCACCCCAACCCTCCCAAAGGGAGGGAGTTCTTTTTTTTCGTTTTAACCTTTCCCAAAGGGAAAGCAAAGCTCCCTCCCTTTGGGAG
>JAOZQN010000117.1 GCA_029932195.1 Bacteroidales bacterium
AATCTTACAAGACTTGATATTACAGGAATATCTCTGTTTTTTTTAAGTCAATTACATAAAAATATTCGTTTTTATTCTAATTATAGTTATATTGTTGGTCTTGATGCTAATAAATTCGTTTTTTATGAAATAAATAATGTCGCAAAATTTAAGTTTAATGCAGGAATAAATTTTAAATTTTTGAAAAATAGGTTTATTTCTGATTTTAGAATAAATTACGTAGGCAAAAGAAAAGCTCCAATATCAAACACTTGGATACAGACTTATGAAAATGGTTATGCTCCTCACTATCTAAAAGCAAATTTGTCTATATCTTATAAATTTTGTAAAGAATTCACAATTCAACTTATAGCAAACAACCTATTTGATGAGCAATACTACGGCCTGGGAAGAGAAACAGGTAGTAGTTTTATTGATAGTTATGATGCTCAAAACAATATAAATCCAGTAGGACATATTCCTGCCTATCACCCTCAAGAGGGTAGAACTTTTTTGGCAAATTTTATTTATAAATTTTAAAACACTCATTTACAGATGTAAACTTTGAGTCCCCTCTGACAAGCATCTTTTTGCCAAACTCGGTGTTGGATACAAATTTTAAAATCCTCATTTACAACGAGTGCAATGAGACATGCTCATTGTGGTTGTGAAATTGGTATTCGCCTTGATTTTGGCGAAAATACACTTGTCGGAGTGGACTCAACATTATAGGGCACTCCTAAAAACTCAAAAATCAAGGCTTTCAAAATTCTTAAAGTTTGAGTTTACTCTTGTAAATGAGTATTTTAATGATTTTGTATAACATGCCGTTAGGCACTTGGGGTTTTTAGGAGTGCCATATAACAAAAACTGAAATTAAAGAAAAATGGCTACTTTACGCTTGAAAAAGCTCTTGCAGATGGGATTATACCAACGGATTAGGAAATCCCAATTTACTGCCCGAAAAGATATAATCTGTAGAATTATCAAATAGATTTTATTTTTCTAATAATTTTGTTGTATCTTTATCCTTTTATAAAAATATTATAAGAAATGCTATCACAAAACAAACAGCAGGAACAAATGGCGACTATACGTGGACAGATCAAGGGTAATTTGATACAGGGCACTCCTATAAACCCCAAGTGCCTAACGGCATGTTATACAAAATTATTAAAATACTCATTTACAGGAGTAAATTCAAACTTTAATAATTTTGAAAGCCTTGATATTCAGCCTATTGCTAAAAATGTTTTTGATACCGAATATTATCATACATCAAATAGCTCAGTAGAACGATACCGACAACCACAAAGAACAATTCTGTTAAAATTGACTTATAATTTATAGAAAATGAAATATAGATATAAATATTTAATTATTATTGCTTTTAGTGTAATTTGCCTTTCAAATAAAGGAATTTCGCAAATAGATCGCTCAAGAATAGTAAGTAGTTATATCTATAATTTTGGAAATAATGTAACCAACGAAAATAATAATTTTTCTGAATATAAAATAACATTAATAAGTTCAGATGCCGAAATTATAAAAGAACTAACAAGAATGTCGGCAACACAAAAAATTCAAAATAAGCCAATAAAATTATCTATTATTTCCGAACCAAATCCATCAATAGTAAATGCACATTTAATTTTTATTACAAACGATAAAACAGACCACTATATGTCTGTTTTTGATATGATTGAAGGTAAAGAAATACTCTTAATCAGCGAGAATTTTGAAAATAAAAGCTACGTAATGCTCAAGCTATACGATACGGAAGACGACAAACTTCTTTTTGAAATAAATAAGCCAAATATTATTAATCAAAATCTAAAAATTAGTGATGAGGCAACAATGATGGGAGGCACAGAAATTGATGTTGCTTCAATATATTTAAAATCGCAACACAGCTTGCGAGACATGGAAAAAAAACTAAATTCTTTTAATACTAAATTAGACAGCCTAAAGGGAAAAATAGAAATTAGTAATATGCAAGTTAGAGTGCAAAAAAAATTACTAAACAGCCAAACAAATAAAATAGATAGCCAAAAAAACAGAATAGATAGTCAAAAAATAATCCACGCTCAACAACTTCAAGAATCAAACGAGTATAAATCTATTATAACTAGACAAATACAAAAAATAGAAAAAGATAAAAAACTGCACAGCGAAATGTCTGACAGTCTGACAAAAGACACAAAAATATTGCAAAGTCAGAAAGAGGAAATAAAAAATGGTCGAACAATCCACAACAAAC
This sequence comes from Bacteroidales bacterium, assembly GCA_029932195.1. Taxonomy (GTDB): domain Bacteria; phylum Bacteroidota; class Bacteroidia; order Bacteroidales; family JAOZQN01; genus JAOZQN01. Next base: position 2,240 of record JAOZQN010000117.1, read on the forward strand.
AATTGCAAGAAATTGACAGCATAAATAATGAAATTGTTCAAAGAAATTTAATTCTATCCAACAAAGACAAAATAATTGGAAAGCAAAAAAACCAAATGTATTTGCTTGGTTTTATTATATTTATAACAGTATTATTTATAATTGTAATATTTTTTGTGTATCGGCGAAGTCGCAAAAAATCTAAAATATTATACAAACAGGGCTTAGAAATAAAACGAATTAATGCTGAATTAAATGAAAACAACGAAGAGTTAAAATCGTCGTTGGAAGAAATAAAATTAATGCAGCAACAATTAGTTCAATCCGAAAAAATGGCTTCGCTTGGTGTATTATCGGCAGGAATTGCACACGAAATTAATAATCCCATAAATTTTGTATATGCAGGAATAAATAGTCTAATGAGAGATTTTGAAGACCTTCAACCTGTTATTGAAGAAATAAGCAAGCTGAATCCAGAAACAACTGATATAAAACAAAAGTTAGAAAAAATAGAGCAACTAAAAGAAGACAACTATTTTGAAGAGGCATACGAAGCTATCCCCCAAATAATTACCCAAATAAAACTTGGAGCAGATAGAACTGCTGAGATAGTAAAAGGGCTAAGAAGTTTTTCCAGAACAGATAAAGAAGAGTTAAAATATTTGAATATCCACGAAGGTATAGATACATCATTATTATTATTAAAAAATAAATACAAAAATCATATAGAAATTATTAAGGAATTTAGCAACTATATTCCTGATTTAAAATGTAATCCGGGAAAAATAAATCAAGCATTTTTAAATATTATTTCAAATGCAATAGATGCCATAGATAAAAAAGGTAAAATATGGATTTCAACAAAAAAAGACTCTGAGAACATTATTATATCAATTAAAGATAACGGCACAGGAATAGACGAAATAATAAAAGAAAAATTATTTGACCCTTTCTTTACAACAAAAGAAGTAGGAAAAGGAACAGGACTAGGACTGTCTATAACTTACGGAATTATAACAGAACATAATGGAGATATAAAAGTAATTTCAGAAGTAGGTAAAGGAACTGAATTTATAATAAAATTACCAATAACTTAAAAAATTATGAAACAAAAATACAAAATTTTATACGTTGATGACGAAGAGAGTAACTTGCTAATTTTTAAAGACACTTTCAGACGAGATTTTCATGTGCAAACAGCTGTTTCGGCATACAAGGCTCTTGAAATATTAAAGACCAGCACAGTAGATGTAGTAATTACCGACCAACGAATGCCTGGTATGACAGGTGTGGAATTATTAAAAGAGATAAATAAAATGTTCTCCGAAATACCTCCAAATAGACTTATCGTTTCAGGATATAGTAGTAATACTGATATAAAAAAGGCTTTTGACGAATACCGATTATATAAATTTATTACCAAACCTTGGAATTATAAAGAATTAAAACAAATAATCCTTGATGCCATAATACAAAATTGAACTATGAAAAAATTCACATTACTATATGTTGATGACGAAGAGAGCAATTTGCTAATATTTAAAGATACATTTCGCAGAAAATACCAAATTTTTACTGCAATTTCGGCAAAGGCAGGAATAGGTATTCTTGATAATAATAAAATAGATTTAGTTCTTAGCGACCAACGAATGCCAGAAATGACAGGAGTGGAGTTTTTAAAATATTCTTTGGTAAATACCCAGAACCAAACAGGATTTTAATTACTGGATATTCAGATATTGATGCAGTTGAAAATGCAATAAATCACGCACATGTTTTTCAGTATATACAAAAACCTTGGGACGAAAAAAAATTACAACAAGCTATTGAAAGTGCTTTAAAAATATATCATCTAGAACAAGAAAATAAAAGGCAAAAAGAAGAATTAATAATTGCAAAAAATAAAGCCGAAGAGAGCGACAACCTTAAAACTGAATTTATCAATAATATGTCTCACGAGATAAGAACACCGATGAATGCTATTGTAGGCTTTACTGATTTTTTGAAAGAACCCGAACTAAAAAAAGAAACGAGAATAAAATATATAAATATTATTCAAAATAGTGCAAATCAATTATTACAAATAATAGAAGACATTTTAGAAATATCTAAACTGGGAACAAAACAAGCAAAAGTAAAAGAAAAATTAGTCTGCCTTAATGAGATATTATTAGAACAATTCTCTATTTTTTCTATTAAGGCTGAAGAAAACAGCACTCCATTGTCTTTAAAAAATGGGCTTTCTGATGAAAAAAGCATAATATTAACTGATGTAACCAAACTTAACAAAATAATAAGCAACCTGCTTGATAACGCATTAAAATTTACATCTATTGGTTCTATAGAACTTGGTTACAACATAATAGAAGGCAAAATAAAAATTTATATAAAAGACACTGGCATAGGAATAGAACCAGAAAAACAAGAAATTGTATTTGTTCGGTTTTCTCAGGAAGATAAAAAACTTTCTCGAAATTTTGGAGGTCTTGGTTTAGGCTTATCTATTGCCAAAGAAAATGCAAAACTACTTGGAGGAAATATAACATTAGAATCTGAAAAAGGAAAAGGATCTACTTTTTTTGTTACTCTTCCATATAAAAAAGGATAAGCATTATTTCAGGTTGCAAGTTTCGCAAAACGATTATAAATTATATCTCCAACTTTTATGTCGCTTTGCGGAACTTGAAACCTGTTATTTTTGGCTATGGTTTATAATTATTGATGTTATTTACAACAACAAAATAATTTTAGAACTCGTCTAAATTTTGTAACCTGATACAATGGTGTAATATGTTTTTCATATAGTTAACTGCTCTGGCTTCAAAGTAAATGTTAAAAACTCACTTACAAACAATATTGCATTTTTTCATCTCTTATCAATTTTATTTTATTATATTTATTGTTGTCAATTAAATTAAGATATTCAAATACCTCTTTAAATATATTGTGATTTAAAATAATTGTTGCTCTTGTTGCTGTTATTGAGTTTTCAATTCTTATTTCATTTCTTAATAGAGTTTTTAATTTTTCAAACAATCTATTTTTTAAAATACCAATTTCTGCCAAATTATTGTTATTTAGATTTCTTTCTATATCTTTCTTTGTTTCTTTTATATTTTCTAATTTTTCTACAATTTGATCTTCTATTTCTTTGCGAACATATAACGTTCCTTTTTGTTTATTATTTTCTTTATCAAAATATTTTTTAACATTTAGTGATGACTCTAATAACTTAATTGTAGCCTTTCCTATTTCTGAAACACCCTCTAATATTAAAGTTTCTGTATTTAATTTTAAATGACTTGAAATATTACTTTCTTTGTAGGGATTGAGAATTTCAATATTTCCAATTTTATATTTTATTCCTTTTTTTGTGTTACACTGCTTGCAAGAAGGCAATAAATTATCAAAATCAAATGATTTATTTTCAAAACCTTGTCCTTTTTTGGGATAAAAATGTTCTATTTCTAGATTGCCTCCGCCATCATTAGGTTTTCTTTCACAATAAGCACATTTTTCATTACTTGTAGGAAATAAAAATTCTTGAATTTTTTCACGATACCCTTGTTTTATCCAACTTCCTCCGTTCTCAACATAATTGCTAAATGTTGTTTGTAAATCAGATAAATTTTGTTCTTTCCATTTATTGTATTCTGTTGCTAATTGATAATCAGTATTATTTATAAACGAAATAGTTTCGCCTTGTCCTAAGTTATTTAATTTGATTTGAGAAGTCTTAAACTCTTTTTTTAGTGTAATCATAAAGTTTGTATTTTAATTTGTTAAGAAATCTCTTGTTAATATATTTACCCAATCTATGTAATCGCTATCTTCGGGAACTGCACTTAATATCTCTGAATGTAATTTGATTACTTTTTGCTTATTTTCTTCTTCAACCGCTTCTTTTATGTCAATTAGCAAAGTTTTTAGCTTTGCTGATATTTCAGGTATTTCATTTTCTCCCATTATCCGTTCAATTATTTTTTCAATTTCATATCCAAAAGGTTTTCCTTTTATATTAAGTTTTCTTGTAATTGTCCCGTCTTCTTCTGTTTTTAATATAGTTAATGATTTATTTTCAAGTGATTGAACAATAAATGGACTGTGCGTTGTAAAAACAAATTGGATATTAGGAAAATTTTTGTTTAAAGTAGGTAATATTTGTCTTTGCCACGAAGGGTGTAGATGTTTATCTATTTCATCAATTAGAACAATTCCCCTGAAATTATTTTTATCTCCTATTTCTATTTGATAAATTTCTGAAGCACGCCAAATCATATCAAAAATCCAGATAAACATAACCCTGAAACCTGATGGCATAGCTTCAAGTTTAATTAAATCAGCATTTTTGGGAATTGTAGGTGTTTTGAATAAGAAAGTTTCTTTTGTGAAATTATCTAATAAGAACTCGGTATCACTTCCTATGAAAATGTCATTAATAATATCTTGTATTTTGATAAAATTATTTTTCACAAAATCATAAACACCAGTCTGTCCGATGCTTTTAAAATAACTATTATCATTAAACAGGCTTGCAATATCCTCGTATTTTATTTTGTTACTTAATTCCGATTTTGATATACCTCTATTTGCACCATAAGCCAAAACTAAATATGAAGAAAAAATCTTTTGTAAGTCTTCACGATTTTCAATACAACTAATTTCATCTTTATTGTTTATTTTATATTTAAAGACTTTTTCATTCTTATCAATAATAACAGAAATTTCAAATTCACCTGTTTTATTTCCCATTTTAACAACATTTATCCACTCATTTTTAGTATCAGGTTTAATCTCATCTGTTAAACCGAGTGCAAGTAATTGAAGGATAGTTGTTTTTCCTCTACCGTTTATGCCGAGAATTATATTTGATTTTTGTTGAAAATTAATTTGTGTTTCATTGAAACATTTAATATTACGTATTGAAATATTTTTAATTTGTATTTCAGAACCTTTGTAAGGCGATAAATCAATAGAATATTTGTTTTGTAGTTGAGGGAAGTTTTCAATTTTAGATTTAATATCATTAATATCCCACAAAAATAACTCTGAATTATTTTCTTTTTCAAACTGTTTGTTTTTTTGAAAAACAAATTCTTTTTTCATCTTTACATTTTGGGCAATAATATAAAATTTTTTAAATTGGTCAGGATAACTTTTAGAAATATTTGAAAACATTGATATTATTTCTGTATAATTACGAGAAGTAAGATTTAGTTTTACTTCAATAATCGTTTTCTTTGCAAAGGATAAAACATCAACTCGCCTACCATCAACTAATTGATATTCTCGTATATATGTATCAGTATTTTCAACTGCATTAAATAAATCACAAATTAATTTTTCTAACCTATTATGTTTTGCAACTATATTTGAATAGTTATTTTTTTTCATAAATATTGTATTATTATTTTAAATTTTTCTTTATTTTAGTAGTCGTATTTAATCTAATAATTCTTTAAATAATTATTATTGTTTTAACGCTCAAATCATTGAAAACCATGTGGGTTATAAAGTTAGTTGTTTTTTTTGAGAGTTCCAACCTTAAATTAACTCTTTTTTTTATAAATAATTTTAATAGAACAGAAATACTAAGCCATAGCTTTATTTCTTAATAATTTTAAATTCTACTCTTTGATTTTTTTTACGTCCAGCTTCTGTTTCGTTACTTGCAACTGGTTTGTCTGGTCCGTGTCCAAGAGCTTTTACTCTTTTTTTAGCAATACCTTTATTTACAATGTATTGTTTTACAGTATTTGCTCTATTTCTGGATAATTCTACAAGTTGGTCGTGAGGTCCTATGTTGTTTGTGTGTCCATAAATTTCTATTTCCATTTTAGGATTGTTATTCATCAAATTTATTAGCCTATCTAACTCTGGAAACGACGAACCGTCGAGTTCTGCTTTTCCTCTTTTGAAAAACAAATTATTAAGTGTAACAACCTCACCTACAATTATTGGCACAAGATAAAGGTCTTTTTCTATTTCGGTATATTCGCTAATTTCGCTTAAATCTATATATTCGCTAACTGGCATAAAACCAGCTTTTTTACCAATAATTCCGTATTTTTTTCCGTAAGGAAGCACAATTTTATATTGCCCCGTAGCAGGATTTGATGTAGCAATGCCCAATTGTTTTCCGTTGGACAAGTCTTCGTAATAAATATTTGCACCAAGAATAGCATTTGTTTTTTTGTTATAAACTTTCCCCGAAATAATTACAACAGGCTCAGGTTTAGACTCTTCCGATAGTTTTATTCTAAAAATATCCTCCTCTCCATAGGTATTATTTGACGACACCATGTATGCGTATTCGCCTTTTGCGTCGAGGTTAAAATATGCGTCCCAATCTACTGTGTTTACAGCAGGTCCTAAGTTTTTAGGTTCACTCCAATTAGTCCAAGTATCATCTAATCTTTTGGAAACAAAAATATCTGCATTTCCGTATCCTGGGTGTCCTTCGGAGTTGAAATACAAAGTTACTCCATCGGAAGCAATGTATGGTGTTCCTTCTGATTCTACGGTATTTAGCACTGCACCCATATTTAGTGGCTCGCTGTAACTACCGTCTTGTTGCCTAAAACTCACATACATATCTGAATCCCCGTAGGTATCTTTTCGTTCTATTGACATAACGAGAACTGTGTTGCTCGGCGAAACCGTAAAGTTTTGATATTTATTATCATTATAAAAATTCTCAATTTTAATTTGGCTTGGCACTCCCCATTGCATTTCGCTTGTGCGATGAGATATTGAAATTCCGTTCCCACTCCGTCCATCTCCATAAAAATTATACAATCCATTGAGTATCATTGTATTATTGTCTGGACTTATTGAAATTGAGAAGTTATGATTTTCGTTGTTTATTGTATTGCCAATATTTTCCAAAGGTCCCCATGAGCCATCTGAGAGAAGTTCGGAAAACCAAATATCATCATGGTCTTTGTCGTCTCCAAGATTTCCAGGATGGTCGGAGCGAGTAACGTAAAGTGTTCTACCATCGGCAGATACAATTGGTATAATTTCGGAATAAGGAGAATTTATACCCAAACCAAGATTTTCTTTTTCTACCGCAAGTGCATCTTCAACTATATTTATTTTTCGTTCCTCTCCTTTTATTTTTATATAATCTACCTCCACCTTCATATTTGTTCTAAGAATAAAACCAATATCTTCATTAAATTTTGTTCTATAAACATCTGTATAAACAAGCTCATTATTAATATAATATCTAACAGTAGAGCCTTTTTTTTCTATTTTTAAAATGTTATACAAACCAAAACCTTTTACTGCATCAGACTCTGTCCATTCTTTAACGTAGGTATATTCTGACTCCTCTCTATAAGACACTCTAAAATAACCAGTTGAAGCTATTTCAAAATTATGATTATCCGTTATTCCGTCAGAATTCCACATAATTCCAAAGCCCATATTATCATCTCCTTTGGTTTGTTTTAATTTTGCTTCAATAGTCAAATCATTGTCTGCATCTAAAAAAAATTCATTCCAAAAACGATATCCGCTATCTTCTAATTTGTTCGTCAATAGATATTTACCACCTACTATTTCTGATTTTCGTTCTTCGTTATCAGCTTCTAGCCACCAGTCCTCATCGTTATTATCAAAATTTTCAATAATATTAACTTCTTGTGCGTTAGTAATACTAAATATTATGGTAAATAATATACTTAAGTAAAGTGTTTTTTTCATGTTTTTATAGTTTTTTTTGGTTATTTTAATTAAAAAAGAGTAAACATTCTTTTAAGCAGTGTAATAATTTCCTTAAACAACATAAAGGTTGTAATCTGTTTTTTTTAGAGTTACATTTGTCTAACTACCAGCTACCAGATGCTCCGCCTCCGCCAAAGCTACCTCCACCTCCACTAAAGCCGCCACCTCCAAATGATGAACTTCCGCCACCGCTACCTCCGCCACTAGAAGCAAGAACCATTATTCCTATTTTGGCTACTCCAATAGTTAGGTGTCCTCGCTTTCCTCGTGTATAAAAGGCAACAAATGCAAAAATAATTGTGAATATCAAAAAAGGAAGCATTGTCATATATCCTTCCATAAAACCGAATGAAATATTTGCGATTACAATTACAGCGGTTAAAATTATGGCATAATAAAAATATCGTCTTCTCACAGTGGCTATTAATCCTGGACCAACAAACATGAGAACGTAAAGGAAATTAAGTAATCTATTTCTTGTTTTTTTGTTTTTTGCTGTTTTTATTTTTTGTGCATAAATTTGGTCATAAGTAACTGTTCCTGAAGTTAAATTAATTAGTTGATCAATACCTTTATTAATACCTCCTACGAAATCTCCTTTTTTAAATTCGGGAGTAATTTGTTCGTCTATTATCCATTTTGCAGCAACATCAGGAACGTCTGCTTCAAAACCGTAACCTACTTCTATTCTGAGTTTTCTGTCATTTTTTGCAATTAATAATATTATTCCATCGTCTTTTTCGGCAGTTCCTATTTTCCATTCTTCTGCCACTCGCATTGAATACTCTTCAATAGTTTCTATGCCAGTAGTTTCTACTATTAGAACGACAATTTGGCTTCCAGTATTTTGTTCATAGGCAATTAATTTTTGCTCTAACAATTGTTTCTCTTGTGCCGAAAATAAATTTATTACATCTGTTACTCTGGAATTTAACACAGGAATTGGCTCAAAATCATCTGCATAAGCAAATACTGAGGATAATATTAAAAAAAGTATAATTATTTTTGTTTTCATGGTTTTCAGATTACAGGTTTGCAAGTTGCAGGTTTCAGGTTTCAGTTACAGATTTTCAAATTACAGATTACCACCTGAAACCTGAAACTTGTAACCTGAAACCTGCAAATTATTGTTCATCTATTTCTTTCAATAGTTTTACTTTTTCTATAATAATTCTTTCTTTTTGTTCTATTTTTCTCTTTAAAATTTTTATTTCTTCTGCTCTGCTATCAGAAAGTTGTTTTAATTCCTTTTTATTCTTTAAGAAAAGTTGTTTTTCTTGTTCAAAGGCTTCTGCTTGTTGGTTACTTTGTTTAAGAAGTTCTACAGTCTTTTCGTTTATTTGAACATAAGATATTGTTATTGCTATTTCGTTAGCAAGTTTGAGTAAAAATTCTTCTTGTGCTTTTGAGAATTTGCTAAAACTTGCAATTTCTATAATTCCATAAATCTCATCTTCTATCATTAATGGTAGAATAATTAAACTTTCTGGAGCAATACTTCCATAACCAACAGAGAGATAGATATATCCTTCTGGTAATTGATTAAATACAGCATGCTTTTTTTCTACTGCTACACTTCCAATTAGTCCTTCGTTTAATTTTATAATTTTGTCTTTGCTTTTTTCTTTTCCATAAGCATAAGAGGCTACAAGTTCTACGTAATCACTTTTTTTATCGGTATTTTTATAAACGTAAAATGCTCCTTGTGGTGCTTCTAAATATCCTAATATTCCTTTTAATACATTGTTAGCAAGCAAATTAATACTATTAGTATTTGCTCTCATAATTTTCCCAATAGCTGTTATCCCGTTTGTAACAAAACGTTGTATATACTCAGTATCTTGTAGTTGATGAGACTCATCTAATCTTTTTTGTTGTTTGTTTTTAAGTTCTATTAAATTTCCACCTATTTTATCTGTTTTATTAATTAATTTATAATCAATATTTTCTTTCTCATCTTTTATTGATATAATTAATTTATTTTTATTTTTCAGTTCGGTCTCTATTTTTTCTAAATAATTATTGATTTCAAAAAGATCTTTATTATTAGTTTCAATGGTTAAATCTGAAATTTTTCCTTGTGAAATTTTCTTTAAAGCATTTTTTATTTTATGTAAGTCTCTTATTATAAAGCGAATAAATGATATAGCTAAAAGAGATAGTATTGCTAATATAAAAACATTAGTAATTATCCAATATAAAATATAGTCATCAATTTGTTTTTTTTGTTTGTCTTCCAAAAGCTCTATAATCTCCTTGTTTTTAGATGTTATAATAATATATTTTTCAGTAATTTCTTGATTTAAGCCATCGTTGTTTGTAAATCCAATTTCTTTTTGGCGAGAATATTTGCTAATTAATATATTTTGATATTCAGCTATATTATCAGAAAATTTGCTTTTCACATATTTTGAGTAAATATTTGAAGGGTCTGCTTTAAAAATTGATTCTACTATTTTATCATAATTTTGGTCGAACTTATCAAAAGTAATTTGACCTTTAAAAAGTTGTTTTTCATATCTTTGTATTCTTTTAAAATGTCCTAAATAATTTTCCGAAATATAATCATCTCCATCTAAAATTTCTCGTTCAATTCTAATTCGTTCTTTTTCTAGTCCATTATCATTGTTATAAATTTGTTCTTTTAATTCATTTATTCTCTTGTAAATAAGGGTGTAATCTTCAAAATCTTTTTCTATTTTTTCTATTTCGTAATTTAGTTTTAGCTTTTTTGTTTTATTACTGATATGAAAGAAAGAGATTATGTTTTTCAGCTCCAATATTTGTTTCTCAATATTTTTATCGTTCAAATTACTTTCTTCTTTAATTATAAGCGTTTGAGAATAAGCATATCTCAATTCAGAAAATTTATTAGATAAGTTGTATGCCTGTTGCACATATTGTTCTATTTTTTGCGTATTTTTTATGTAATAAATTGCACTTAGCGAAATAAATACAAAAGTTACAACAAAAGTCAGTAACAAAAACACCAAAGATTGCCTAAGAGTATATTTCTTTAATAATTTCATTAAGTAAATGTTTAGTTTTTAATTAGCTTTCGCCTGATAACTGTTTACTGATAATTGGTTACAGGGCACTTCTAAAAACTCAAAAATCAAGGCTTTCAAAATTCTTAAAGTTTGAGTTTACTCCTGTAAATGAGCATTTTAATAATTTTGTATAACATGCCGTTAGGCACTTTAGGTTTTTAGGAGTGCCCTACATTGGATTCTAATTTTTCACAAATCCTTTGGCCATCTTTCATGTTTTCCACATTTACAATCAAACTCTGTTAAATTATTTGGAAAAACATATTTATACATTTCCTTTCTTTTCTTGTAACTACACAGCCAGTATCAAAAAAAAGATAAAAAATTAAAAAAAAAGTAGT
>JAOZQN010000118.1 GCA_029932195.1 Bacteroidales bacterium
AACTCTACTTATCCATTGATATTCAAGTGTTTACAACTCCGAAACTTTAGTAAATTTAATATATGAAAACATGAATAAATATACATATAGTCTAATCTTGTTAGTGCTATTTTATGGTTGTAACAAATATGATTTAGATTCTGAATATGAAGAAGGTTGTATTATTATTGAAGGAAATATTGTCTCAGAGAGGAATAGAATACCTGCAGAAGGAATTAAAGCTGTTCTTTATTCTGAACCAATAGAATTTATTGGACTTACTATAACAATAGGAACAACTTACTCTGATGAAAATGGAAAATTTAAATTTATATATAAACCAAAAGAAAAAAGGATGCATGGAAAATATACGTTATCTCTAAAACATTCTGATTATATAAATGAAGAGTTTAAATATTTTAGTTGTGATACTGGAGTAGTTACATCAAAGCGTTTTTTTATGGCAAAGAAGGCTAAACTAAAAATAATAGTTGAAGGCTATTACCCAGTATTAGAAGAAGATAAGTTATTAATTTGGAGTGTTTGGTATCCAGATGCAACCTCTTCTATTAATCAAGATTATGCTATTGGAATTGCTGAAATAATAGAAAATGAAGATATGTTAAGTGTAGGTGAGCCAATACAAGCAAATTGTGAAATAACGTATGAAACATCTGGTAATAGTTATGCTTATATTAGAACGACAAAAGTAAAGAATGGTATTCAAACAAATACTACAGATACTGTGTACGTTTCGTTAAATGAAACATATATACACAAATTAAATTATTGAAAATGAAATTTAGAAATAGTCTTAATAAAATATGACTTTTAACATAATGAAAAACTCAAAAACTAAAAACAGTTAATGATTTGTTAAATCTGTATGGATTTGACAAAGATTTTTTGGAAACAATATCTGAAAAAACAAAATTTAAAAATATAGATGCAGTTTTAATAAAATATGACTTCTGGCTTAATGAAGAAAACTGAAATCTGGTTATCCGTTATATTCTATACAGCCCCAAGTTTTTTAATTAAAAAAAAATTATGAGAAGTTTTAACACATCGGGACCAAATATTCCAAGACAACATTATACTATTCAGAGAACCGAACTTATAAATAAAGGAATAAAATTAGTAAAAGATGATAGATATTTTACAATCTGGGCACCTCGTCAAACTGGTAAAAGCACTTATTTTAGACAGTTGGCAGAGGAATTAAATAATCACGATTATAAGCCAGTCTATTTTTCGGTAGAAGGTTTTGATGATTATTCTGCCGCAGATATGTTTGATACTTTTTGCAGAGAGCTTAAAGACCAACAAGGTATTGATTGGAAAATAGAAACATTTAAAGATTTTGAAAAACAAATTTCTAATTGTAAAGATAAAAAAGTCGTAATTATAATAGATGAAATTGAGGCTTTAAATCCTAAAATATTTGGACAATTTTTGCATATAATTAGAAATTTATATCATACAAGGAACGATCATTGTCTAAAAAGTGTAATTCTCGTGGGAGTCTCTAACATTGTGGGAGTTGTGAGTGATAATGCAAGCCCTTTTAATATTGCAGACAACTTAAATGTCCCTTATTTTACAGATGTTGAAGTTTTGGAATTATTAGAACAACACGAAACCGAAACAGGGCAATTATTTGAGACGAAAGTAAAAAATAAAATATCTCAAATAACAGCCAATCAGCCTGGATTAGTAAATGGATTTGCGAAAAAACTTGTTGATGATTATCCTAATAATAAAAAAATAACATACAAAGAATATCTGAAAATAGAAGATTGGTATCTAACAGAAGCTATTGATAAGAATTTTTCAAATATCCAGAACAAAGCAAAACAGGAACGGCGTTTTGTTGAAAGATTATTATTTACCGAAGATAAAATACCTTTTAAAATAGATCGACCAGCCATAAAATTACTGCATACCAATGGTTTAATAAAAAAAGATAAGGACGGGTATGTAATATTTTGGGTGCCATTTTACCGAAAAAGATTATACGACGCTTTTTATCCATACACCAATGGAGAACAACGGCAAATAAGTCGGACAATTTTTGCAGATGAATATTTTACCGAAACAGGAGATTTAAAATTAGAAAAACTGGTTGAAACATACAAAGAATATGTAAAACGCAGAGGATTTAATCCGCATAGAGAAAAAGATGAGCATGGAAATTATAAATCAATAAAAGAAGCAGCTTTAATTTATAGCTTTGAGACTTATATTCACGCATTTATAACTCAAACGGAAGGAAAAATATACCGAGAAGCAAATACTGGTTTGGGTAAAAGTGATATGATTGTAAACGTCAAAAATAAGGAATATCTTATTGAGACTAAAATCTATCATGCTCATAAACAGTTTAATGACGGAAAGAAACAACTTGCATATTATTGCAAAAGTCTCGGTTTAGACAAAGGAGTTTATCTCGTTTTTTGCCCCAACGGCATAAGATATTCAGAAACAACAAAAGAAAATATTGAAAACATTGAAAACATTGAAATTACAACATATTTGATTGATTATGACGAAGATAAGTGGTAGGTGTTATAATTCTATTTCAGATCGCAATTGTAAAAAACGCCAATTATATGATAAATTTTAAAAATAAAAAAAATGAGAGAATTTAATACCTCAGGACCAAATATTCCAAGACAGCATTATACAATAAAAAGAAACGCTTTAATTGAAAAAGGTATTAGTCTTGTGAAAAAAGAACGATATTTTACAATTTGGGCACCTCGTCAGACAGGTAAAAGCACTTATTTTAGACAACTTGCAAAAGAATTAGAAAAAAACGGATATAAAGTTGCTCATATTAATTTTGAAAATTATAAAAACGCTTCACTTAATAGTTTTTTATATGATTTAACTAAAAACTTAAAAGAATTTTGGGGATTTGATTTAACAAAAGAAACAGAAATTTCTAAAATATTTAGTATTATTTCAGAGAATAAAGACACTAAATGTGTGCTAATTATAGACGAAGTGGAAGGAATTAATGAAGAGTATTTTGGCGATTTTTTACATTCAATTAGAAATATTTATCATTCAAGGGAGTATCATTGTTTGAAGAGTGTAATTCTCGTGGGAGTCTCTAATATTGTGGGAGTTGTGAGTGATAATGCAAGCCCTTTTAATATTGCAGACAACTTAAATGTCCCTTATTTTACAGATGTTGAAGTTTTGGAATTATTAGAACAACACGAAACCGAAACAGGGCAATTATTTGAGACGAAAGTAAAAAATAAAATATCTCAAATAACAGCCAATCAGCCTGGATTAGTAAATGGATTTGCGAAAAAACTTGTTGATGATTATCCTAATAATAAAAAAATAACATACAAAGAATATCTGAAAATAGAAGATTGGTATCTAACAGAAGCTATTGATAAGAATTTTTCAAATATCCAGAACAAAGCAAAACAGGAACGGCGTTTTGTTGAAAGATTATTATTTACCGAAGATAAAATACCTTTTAAAATAGATCGACCAGCCATAAAATTACTGCATACCAATGGTTTAATAAAAAAAGATAAGGACGGGTATGTAATATTTTGGGTGCCATTTTACCGAAAAAGATTATACGACGCTTTTTATCCATACACCAATGGAGAACAACGGCAAATAAGTCGGACAATTTTTGCAGATGAATATTTTACCGAAACAGGAGATTTAAAATTAGAAAAACTGGTTGAAACATACAAAGAATATGTAAAACGCAGAGGATTTAATCCGCATAGAGAAAAAGATGAGCATGGAAATTATAAATCAATAAAAGAAGCAGCTTTAATTTATAGCTTTGAGACTTATATTCACGCATTTATAACTCAAACGGAAGGAAAAATATACCGAGAAGCAAATACTGGTTTGGGTAAAAGTGATATGATTGTAAACGTCAAAAATAAGGAATATCTTATTGAGACTAAAATCTATCATGCTCATAAACAGTTTAATGACGGAAAGAAACAACTTGCATATTATTGCAAAAGTCTCGGTTTAGACAAAGGAGTTTATCTCGTTTTTTGCCCCAACGGCATAAGATATTCAGAAACAACAAAAGAAAATATTGAAAATATTGAAAACATTGAAATTACGACATATTTGATTGAATATGACGAAGATAAGTGGTAGATAATAAAACAAATATTAAATTCCTGAGTCCACTCCGAGAAGTGTATTTTTGCCAAAATCAAGGCAGATACCAATTTTAAAAATGGAGTTTACTAACTGTAAATGAGTATTTTAAAATTTGTATCCAACGCTGAGTTTGGCAAAAAGATGCTTTTCGGAGTGGACTCATTCCTATAGCTTTTATTTAAACGCTTTAGGGTTTGAAAAAAACGAAAGTGTTTAAAATATTACTAAGGGAACTTACCTGTTTAATCCAGTGATTGCTAAAATATAAATATTACTTTTTATGTTTTGTAATATGCTTGTTATCAGACGAAAACTAATTAAAAACTTAACACTTAAATTTAAAGACTTTTCTAATTACTTTTTTTCGTGAAAAAATATTAAATTTGCAAGATAATTTTATATAAAAAAAAAGTCCATGAGCCAACTAATAATAACAACAGATATTTCAACAATTCGTCCTGTATTTTCGCAAGGAGCAAGTGAAAATATAAAAAGATATAATCAGTTAAAAAAACTGTTTGAAAAAAATAAAGAATATCAGGTTTTTGCAGAGCCAATTCCTGCGGGAGGACAAAAAATTGCTTGGCATACCGACTTTTCTGGTACACCAATTCCTTTTGAAACCTTACCCGAAGCAGAAAAAGAAAATGCAAAAGGACGATTAAAAACTCAAGTGAATAGGTTGTATAAAGGTGTCGTAAATTCTGCAAAAGGGTCGGAAAAAAGCACAAAAGAATTATTTGAGCTAATAGATTCTTGCATAGAAATCCCTAATTATAAGGATATTTACGTTATTAAAAATGCAAACGGACAGAGTAACTTCTGTATAATTCGCTGGGGATTTACTTCCGACGATTTTAAAGCACAATCGGGACTGGTAGAAAAACTTATCCCAATAAAAGTAGATACTTTTATTATAAAAGCTATTCTTTCAGACGGTTCTGCTGCAACTGGCGAGAAGATTATTCTTGAAAACGATAAAGAATCTTTTGAAGCAACAACCGATAGCGAAGGTAAAATATATTTAGAAGATGTCCATATTTTAAGTCAAGTTATTGCATATCAAAAAGATGATGACGGCGAAAAAATTTACGAACACGATTACATTAACGACGAAAAAGATGAATATATTTTTCAGATAGGAGAAGTTGTTCCGATTGTGCAAAATGTTGTTATCAAAACAACAGATAAAAGTGGCACAAAACTTGGGAATATTTTATTATCAATAAAATATGGAGATAATATAATAAAAAGACAAACAAATAAAAACGGTGAAATAAATCTTGGAGAGTTAGAATTAGATACTGAAATAAGTTGCACACAAATAATTGATGATAAGGAAATTAATACTGTAAATTTTTCTGTTTCAGAAGGTAAAGAACTTTATAATTATCAAGCTCAAAAACCTATCACAAGTGGGCAAATGAATATAAAACTTGTTGATGAGAAGGGAAATTCAATAATAGATTCTACTGTCAGATTATTTTATGCAGGAAAAGAAGTAGAACTTAAAACTGATGACAAAGGAAATGTTAGTTTAGAGAATGTTAATTTTAATACAGAAATAAAATGCCAACAAATTGTGGACGGTATTGCCAAGCATCAAACTATTTTTAGGTTTGAAAAAGGAAAATCCGATTATATAATGAAAGGTTCTCTGCCTAAGCCAATTGCAAAATATGCAAATGTGAAAATACAAGCTGTAAATAGAAAAGACGAGGTAATTAAAAACCTAAAAATAATAGTTGACAATGGACGTAATACTTCAAATTTAATAACTAATAATAATGGTGAAATTTTCATTTCTCAAATAAATTGTAACGATGAAATAGTTGTAAGAACTGAATATCAGAATAAAAAAACAGAGAAGAAATTTTATTGCAAAGATGATAATGAGGAGCATAAAATAATTCTTGGACGTAGAAAAGGTCTATTTTGGCTGTGGCTAATACCTTTATTATTATTACTTTTGGCTCTATTTTATTTCTTTTTGCTACCAATTATTTTGGCAGATAAAGAAGACGATCCAATTGTGATTGTGGATACTGTAACTATAGATACAACCCATGTGGTGGATACCATTCCAATTGTTCCAGAGGTTCACAAAGGCATAAATATAATTGTGCTTGATAAAGAAACAGATCAGCCAGTTGAAAATGCAAAAGTAATATTAGAATATAATAATCAAACAGTTGAGCTAAGAACAGGAGCAGGTGGTTCAATAAATTTTGCCGACGTTCCTGAAGATAAAATAGAAATTTTGGTAATAATAAATGCTGATGATTACACCGAACAACGTGCAACATTCATGTTTACACCAGAAAAAACTTTCTACATGTCCGATCAGTCTGTAGATGTTTCTGAAATAGAAATACCTTGCGGAGTAACAGTAGATTCTAAAGGCTATGGCTCTACTATAAAGACTGTTAGGGTAAATAAATCAAGTGGAACTGTCCGAATAATTTTTGATACATTCACAATTCCAGATGAAGTTATTGTTTATAATGGTAAATCATCAGAAATAACTGATGATAAGATAGTTTGGAAATCAAAAGGCTTTGTGAAACGACTTCATAAAGAAAATTTTGTTATAAATAGTCCAGACAGCTTGATTACTATCCGAATAAATGGTGGTGATGAAGAGCGAACAGAATGGTATTTTAAAGTTTATTGTAATTAAATCCAAGTTACAGGTTGCAAGTTTCAGGTTACCCAAGGCGGTGTAAACTTATAACTTGCAACTTGTAATCTGCAACATGTAACCTGTAACCTAAAAAAAATGAATTCAATAATAACAAAAAAAGTAGAAAATGTTAGATATACACTCGGTAGTCCTGATTCTGCAAAGGGACGTTATAATCAAATAAAAGGAACTTTTCCAAAAGGAAAAGAACATTTGATATTTGCCGAACCAATAATTTTAGAAGATGGAAGGGAAATTGCTTGGGTTACAGAACACAAGGGATCTATAATTAATTATAATAAATTGTCTTCTGAAGAACAATCTGCGACGAGAAAAATGCTGAGCAAAAGTATCAAAAAATTATTTGATGCCGCCAAAATCTATGAAGATAGTTCGCTTAGCGAATTTTTCTATCAATGTATCGAAATTCCAGATTTATCTAATATTTATATAATTAGAAAAGGTGGAGACGAAAAAATAGTTCTCACTGAATGGGGATTCGTTTCCGATGTTCCGGGAGCAGAACGTGGACTTTTGGCAAAAATTATTAATGCTAAAAGAATACCAATGATGTTTGAAGTTGTCTTTCAAGATGATGGTTCTAAGGCTATTGGAGTAGAAATTAATTTTGAATTTGAAGAAGAAAAAGAAATCCATCAATCAAATGATAAAGCACAAATAGTGCTTGAAGAGGTTAAACCAGACGAAATGGTAAAAGCATTTCAAATGGAAAACGGAGAGCCTACTAATATTCAGACTTTTGAATGCTATGACGAAGGACGATACAAAATAAAAGTTCCTCGCATGGTGGACATGAAATTTAAAGTTGTAAATGGAAAAGAACAACCACTTGCAAACTTAAACTTCAAATTTAATTTTAATCAAGAGGAAAAAACTCTGATGACTGGTGCAGATGGAATAATGATTTTGCCAAAAATGTTGGTTGGCACAGAAGTGAAAACTTCTCATGACTCTGAAGATAACGGCTTTGTTACCAATAATTTTATTTGTGAAATAAATAAAAGTGAGTATTTGATTATTATAAAAGAAAAAGAATATCAAATGCGATTTAAAGTTATTGATAAAAAAGATGAAATTGTAGCCGATGCTGAAATAAAAGTAAAATACGATGGCAAAACAGCAACCCTATTTACTGATAATGAAGGATATGCAATTCTCGAAGGCGTAGAACCTGGAACAAAAGTAGAGGTTGTTGCAACAAAAAAGAAGAAAAAGTAAAATAGGATTTTAGGATATAGAAACATATAAATATACAACGGATTTTTTGAGAAATTATAAGAATAAAAAATTATGGATACACTAAATTTAGATTTAAACAAACGCTACACTTACGCCGATTATCTTACTTGGTTCGACGAAAAACGTAGAGAACTTTACGAAGGTTTTATTAACCTTATGTCTGCACCAACACGAAAACATCAAAAAATTTCTGTTAAAACAACTTCAAAATTGTTTGCTTTTTTAGAAAATAAAAAGTGTGAAATATACTCTGCACCTTTTGATGTGCGATTACCTGTAAATGGAGAACGTGCTGATAAAGATATATATACGGTTGTGCAACCAGATATTGTAATAATTTGCGACTTGAATAAATTAGACGACAAAGGTTGTATTGGTGCACCAGATATGATTGTGGAAATTTTGTCGCCGAGCACAACAAGAAACGATTTGAAAGATAAATATTTTTTATACGAAAGAGCAGGTGTTAGGGAATATTGGATTGCCTATCCGAGTAACAACAGTATTCATAAATTTGTGCTAAACTCTAACAAATTCGAGCTTGAAGGCATGTATGTAGAAGGCGATAAAATTTCACCAACTATTTTTCCCGATTTAGTGCTTGATATAACAGATATTTTTGAAATGTAAACAACGATAATTTTTTTAAACCCACTAAAAAATAAATTAATTAATTATGAAAAAATCCATATTTTTAAGTCTTGTTGTATTTGCGATGTTATTTTCGTCATGCTCTATTTTTAACAACTCAAGCAATCGTAATTTAAAACCTAATAAATTTCGTTGGAAAGTGGAATTAAAACAAGGTGAATATTTGTATAATACTCAGGAATTATACTTTTTCGACACCAGTTTTGATTGCTATTTATACGATAAGTGTTCGGATATTGACTCCATTTTTGATGGTTCAGCAAAAACATTAAAAATAACAAATGATACTACCTTGAAGTTTCAAGCATACTTATTTACAGATAATTATGAATATATGTTTGTAACAATAGGAAAACAACAGGCATGGATAAGAGCTAAAATACCTCTTGAAGAAACAGAAAAAACATTTTTGTTGAAATATTTGCATAGCGATAACAAACCTTCTTATGTTCAATATGTTGAGGTAATTCCTTTTAAAAAAGAAGAGAAGATATTTGTTTCTTGTTACAATAGTTGGTATATAATTAATTTGAAAAAGAAACGAAGCCAACAGATTGGTTCTAAGGGAGGTAGATTAGAAGCATGTAGAATGTTGTTTTCTAAAAATTGTGTAGAATGTTATATTGATTTAGGCTGGGGAGACACTTTTATTTTTGATGAAGATGGAAAGAAAAAATAATAACTAAAAAATAAAATTATATGAAAAACAGGAGTTTAATAATTCTAATAGCATTAATATTGTCTGTTAATATATTGTCTTGCAGCAAGATAAAGGATAAGACAAAAATGTCTATAAATAAAAGTGGCGAAACAATAGGAAAATCTACAACTGAGTTTATAGAAGGAGTAGGAGAGGGGATTAATAAAACCTTAGCATTGGATATTCATGTTTCAGAGCCACTGATTGATAAAGGAATAGAAACAGGCAAATATCTAATAGAAATTTCAGATGAAGGAGATAAGAATATTTTAACTCTGTATATTATTTTTAATAAGGATTTTAATGAAACTATTTTTTTAAAAGCTTACGATAAAAACAACTTGGAAATAGGACGAGTAAATATGCAAATAACAGGTAAGAAAAATGAGGCTGGTTATTATGATTTTATTTTTGATAAAAGAACAAAATTGGAAAACAAAGGAAGCCTTACGATAGAATAAATATAAATTTTAAAAATTATTGAAAAATGAAAAAAATACTAAAAAGTGTATTGGCTTTAAGCCTTGTGTTAATTTTTTCGGGAACAGTTTTCGGACAAAGTATTGTAGGAACATGGAAAACGATTGATGATGAGACAGATAAAGCAAAATCAGTAGTAAAAGTTTACAAAGGAGGAGATGGAAAATATTATGGCAAAATAGAAAAACTTTTTAGAGAACCAGGTGAAGACCAAAATCCAAAATGCACGGAATGCAGTGGACGTAAGAAAAATAAACCAATAATTGGAATGATTATTATTACTGGAATGGAAAAAAATGGTAGTAAATATTCTGGAGGTAAAATTCTTGACCCATCAAGTGGAAGTGTTTATAGTTGTAAAATGTGGCGAGATGGTAAAAACTTACAAGTAAGAGGTTATATGGGCTTTAGTTTAATCGGACGCTCACAAACTTGGTTGCCTTATTAAATTATATTTTAAATAAGTTATAAAAAAGTAGTTTCTTATTTATAGAAACTACTTTTTTTTTTATTTTTCTATTTTTATCAAGTTTAAATCCTCATCATATTTAAGAATATGAACACCTTTATTTTCAAAACCACTATGGTCATTTATTCTTTCAAAATCAAATTTTAACGAAAGTCCCTGAGGATTAGGTTCTACATCTCGGTTAGATATACAAAACTGAAAATATTTTCCGTATCTTTTTAGTGCTGATAAAAAATACAAAGTAATATCGTAGCCCTGATAACTAAAAACTGTTGGCTCGGTATTAAAATTGGTATTATAATCTTCTATAAAATCTTGCACCTGCCAGTTGTTCTTATCCACGTAGTTAGGTGAAGGATAGTGAATATTCAAATTGCGATAAAAATTCAATTCTAAATCCTGAAAAGCGTCCCAAGATGGTAAACCATAAACAGTTATCCTATATTTCTCAATGCTTACCATTGTGTTCAAATTATTTAGCACGTTTGAAATAAAAACTTCATTAGACGAGGGGATAAAAACAATATTTTCTTGCCCTTTTATTAAAGCACTTCGGACTCCTCGCATACCATCTTTATTATACATAACATCTTTAAAAACAATGGTATCCAAGTCTGTTTCGTTAAAAAATATTTTCTTCAAATTAGTTTGGTAAGTTTCCATTAGTTCCAATTCTTCGTCTTTTCCATTGTGAATAACTACGAGGCTAGAATCATAATAGCCTGTTAGCTGGGGAGTTGCACTTTCTATCAGCATATTGTTAGATGGGTTTACTTGAAAAATAAAAGGATTGTCTTCTAATAACTCTGTTTTTTTAGAAACAGGTGAAACCACATTTATTTTATTTTTGTTTGCAAACTCCGAAATAATATCAAAATTATCTGAATATACAGGACCAATAATTAAATCCATTTTTCTCATTTCGTATTTTGATAGAATATTGGCAACCGTAGTAGAATCATTTTTAGTATCATACACATATAAATCTACCGATAAGCCTAGTCTTCGCATTTCGTTTACGGCAAGCAAAGCTCCTTCGTAAAAATGTATAAAAATTTCTGAATTTCTATAAAATTTTTCTTTATCTGGCTCATTTACAACATCAAAACTTTTAGAATAATTTTGTTCTAAGAAGAAAGGTATCAAAAAAGCTACTTTAAAAACCTTATCTTCCGAATAGGCAAAGTCTTTGCAAGGTTTACACGAAGGGTCGGTAAAATAAAGTGGGTCAATATTTACTAAATCAGGGAGATCGGAGTCTGCACCAGTAATTATTAGAAATTCAAGTTCGGTAAGCTCTTTTTTGGGAATATTTAAAATTTGTCCAACAGCAAAATTTTTATCTGCATCAGGATTCATTTGCAAAAGTTGTTTTTTACTAATGTTATATTTCTTTATTATAGATCTTATCGTCTCACCCTCTGTTATTTGATGATAGATAAAAAACTCATCTTCGGCTTTTATTTCTATTTTAGTAAGAATAGGTATTTTTAGAATTTGTTTTTTCTTTACACCGTTAGTAGCTTCTGGGTTATATTTTATAATATCCTGTTCACTAATACCATACTGTTTAGAAATTGCATACAACGATTCTTTTTTCTTAACTTTATGCTCTACAAAAGTTACATCGTTTGCTTCAACTTCTTTGTAATTTTCATCAATTATTGGAATTTTTAGAACGTCGTTTGCTTCTAAGTTTACTACTAACTCGTTATTTATCAGAATTATCTGATTTTGAGGGATTTCATAAACCTTACCAATGCTATACAAAGTCTCACCTGCTTTTACTGTATGGACATAATATTTTCTACCAAGAATGGCTATTTTGTCTTTTGATTTTTCTACTTTTACTTGAGCATTTACACCTAGTATAAGTAAAATAGAGAATAGACTTAATATTATTTTTTTCATTATTTTTTTATTTAATTTCTGTATTATATTACAATAATTGGCATTTTTCACGAGTTCAAGGCTTTTTTGAAATTTTAGAATTGAAGTTTACCTCTGTAAGTGAATATTTTAAAATTTCAAAAGTAACACTAATTATAGAGTAATTAGCTTGGCACTCGTGAAAAATGCCCTAATAATCAATTACAAATTTATTTATTCTTGAAATCGTATTCGCATTTCTTTGCTTTTTTTCAGTAAATCGGCTATAAGTTTGTCTGCTTCTGTGATATTTAGAGCTTTTACATTAGAAATTATAAAATGTTCCGACATAAAATCTCCAAGTTCGTTTATTTCGGCAATTATTTTGCTAAATATCTTTTGCACAGAATGTTCAAATGGCACAAGTGTGAGAACTGTTGCGAAATATTTCCCAAATTCTACTCGTTCAAATTTGCTATCGTTATTTTTTAAGCAAAATTTAAGCTCGCTTGTGATAATTCGTTTTTGCACATCGGTAAATTCTTGTTGGTCTTCGGAAATTAATATTACAAAATATCGCAAATTATTTTCTTCGCCACCAAGCCCAGTAGAAATAAAAATCTGTTTTTCGTCTAATAAATCACTTTTTAAAAATGCTTTATTTTCTTGAAGTGCAATTGCTATCCAATATTTAAGTTCCTCGTCGGGATTTTTGGCGTATTTTTCCAGAGTTCTAAAAACTTCCACGTCTGGAATTGAGGCTAAATCAGCAATAAGATATTTTTTTTCTTCAATATCAAAATCATTATCAAAAATCTTATTCTTTTTTTTAATTAATTCATCTTCGTCTATATCTTCTCGTTTATTTATCACATAATCAAAATATTCTGTTTGAGTATCGGGGTCTATTGAGCCTTCAAAAATATTGAATTTGTCTATATTTGGAAATATCTTTTTTACTTTATCTAACATCTTGGTTGTTGGTTATTAGTTGTTGGTTCTTAGTTCAGACCTCAAAAGCATTGATTGCCAGGCGTTTAACGAAGTTTAATCAATGTTTTACCCAATAATTCAATTTTAAG
>JAOZQN010000119.1 GCA_029932195.1 Bacteroidales bacterium
AAGGTATGAAATTTAGAGACTTATACAAATTTCAACAAAATACGTTATAATCAGGTTTTTTAACTTAGTTGCTGAATTAGAGTTAAATTTAGTAGAAAAAAGTGCTATAAAATTAGAAAAAAGAGAAGAAGATAAAAAAGCATACGAAAAAATAATAAATATCCAAAAAGAAGAATACGGAAAATCTATTATTTATGAAGATAAGATTGTGATTGTAAATAGGTTACTACCTGCATCTTACATTTATTATGAGGGAGATTATGCTATAAAATTAAAAAAAGAATTAGAGTCTAATATACGAAAATCAGAAAAAAAGCATATTGCGTTAAATTACCTTGAAACATTGATTTATAAATTAGAAAAAATACTTGATAATTTTTACTACGACGAACCACGTTGGGTTACAGAAATGGATAACCTCCGTTTTTTATATTACAAAATAACCTTCTATGATGAAATGAGATACAAGCATAAAAATATAGGAGATGAGAGTATTTTAGCACCGCACATAACAATATCTATGAAAGATTTTTTAGAGCATTTATTTTTTAAAATTAAAGATATGATGACTTATATAAATTTATCTCTAAAAAGAGTCAAAAATATTCCTGAGTCTGAATTTAAGGAAATTAAATCTGATAGAGTTATTGCTTTATATTATTATTTTATGTTTGAAGCAAAAAAATTGGATAATTTTGATAGAATTTCGGCAAATCAAAACATAACAAAAGTGAACGCAATGAAGTATTTGCTTGAAAAAGATGGACGTAAATATTCCGATTATTTTAAAAATATTTTTTATGCTATTAAAAAAGGAACAAAAAATGACCCTTTTGAAAAAAAACATATAAAAAGTGTTTTAAGAATATTAACTAATTCTAAGGCAATAGAAATTGCAGAAAACGAATTATACGAATTAAATAAGTAATAATTCTTATAAAATAAATTTTTATTTGCCTGAAAATAAGTATTTTAAGTTGTAACCTTTTTTTTATAAGAGTTACATGCAAAAAAACGATTTATTTTTGTTCCGTTTTTAATTATTAACTTATAAAATAAAATAAAAATGGTAACAAAATCAGTAAAAGTTTATGTATCAGAAGAGATACACGTAGTTTTAAGTCAAATTCAGGAGGACTTAAAAGAAAAAATGCAAAAAAAAGTTGCATTGTCAGAAATTTTATTGGAATTTGCAGAAAAAGGAATGGAAAATTTCTCAAAAGCAGATTTTAATATTGAAAAAGAAGAAGAAGTTGAAACAATTGCTATAACAATTCATGTTTCGGGAAAATTTTATGCAATTTTAATTCAAATTCAAGAAGACTTGAAAGAAAAATTGCAAAAAAAAGTTGCATTATCAGAAATTTTACTTGAATTTGCGAAAAAAGGAATAAAAAATAGTTCTACTCAAAATTTTATAGTAAAAAAGTGTGAAAAAGAGAGTTTTACTCAAAATAAAACAGTAAAAAGTAATGAAAAAGAGAGTTTTACTCAAAATAAAAATGACTTTACTCAAAATGAAATAACAAATACTCAAAATTATAATGCTTTTACCCAAAATTTAGTAGCAAAACAGTTGCAAAATACTCAAAATGAGCAATATTTTGATGAAAAATATAATAATTTTGAGCAAAAAAAAGAGGAATTAAAGGTGTTGGAGCAAGATTTAAAAGAATTTGAAGACGAACTAAAAAAAGACCGAGAAAATTTATATCAAAAACGTTTAGAATTATTGGACACACAGGAAAAAGTGAATACAAATCTTTTTAAAACGAAAGAAAAAGACCTTATAATAAGACAGTTAAAAAAGGAAATGATAGGACTTACTAAGGATTTTATTGAAAAAAGCACAAAACAAACAAACGAAATTTACAAACTTGAACAAAAAAATGACAGAAATGCAGAAAAATACAAAGATAAAATTTCTGAATTAGAAAGAGAAAAACGAAAATTGTTGTATAAATTAGATACGTTTGAAGATACTCTAAAAAGTATTTTGCAGGAATTAAAAGATTTGAAAAGTTCAAATAACTTGTTGTCCAAAGATTTAGAGCATTCAAATAATTCGCTGTATAAATTAATTTCTAAAAGTAAGGAAAAAACTCTTCTTGATTATATTGAGCCATTTTTACCTGCAATTATTACGTTTATTACTTTAAATAAGGATAATATAGCAAATAATTTTAAGAAATTGAAAAATGAATTATCAAAACCAAAGCCTGAAAAAAGCAAAAAGAATTTGAAGTAAATTAAAAAGTGCCACAATTATTTGTGGCACTTTTTATTTTGGTTTATTTTCCATAATCGGGGTTAGAAAAAATTACTTCAAGGTCTTTGAACATTTCGGTGTCTTTTAGATTAATCATTTCTACACCAGTTATTTGGTCTTTTTCTATTTGCCGTTTGGCTCGCTCGCTAATAATTATTTGACCTCGCAAACCCCAAACATCATAATTTATTTCTGGACGAAAATATATTTTTTTTGGTTGCAAATATTTCATGTCTTCAACAAGTTTTTTGTTGAGTTGATGGTAGTGTTTTTCGCTTTTTATTTCACCAATTTCACACAAACGAGAAGTTACTCCACTGCTTTTCAGCAAAAATGTTTCGGCAAATTGAGATTTTTCATAATCAATATCTTGTAAATATTTTTGAATAAAATGCAAAACAGAATATTTCTGTGTTTTTTTGTTTAGGTCTATTTCTGCGTTATAAAAGCTATGTTTTGGTAAACTTAACTTGGATAAAGTAGAATTATATTTTGGGGAACAAACCATTCTGTAACCTTTTGGGCTACCTAAATCCCACCTATGAGAATCTCGCAACACATTGGGTTCACCATCTAATAAATCTGCCTGAATATAAAGTGGCTCTTTAAATTTAGCTAATTTAGACAGTCCTATTTTATTGTGATAATATTTATTATCTACATATCTGTCGTTATATGAGAGTGTTTGCAAGACTCCTACTTCATCTTTAACTATATTTTCTAATGAATAAAAAGACATAATTTAATTAAATAAATGATTTACTTTTGTATTATTCTCAATACTTTTTTTTATAATTTTTGATTTAATTTTACTCACCAAAATACTTAATTCATCATCAAATATTTTTATTTTGGTTTTTGTTGGAACTGGCAATTTATAAATATCGTCATAAATTTTAGCTATTTGTTTTGATATTTCCTGATTATACAAATTATGTTTTGCATGAACTCCACCAACATTTACTTTCTTCAACATTATTCCATTTTCAATGGAATTGAAATCAAATTTGCCTCCATTTTTGTAATAAAATTGTAAACCTTCTGATTTTTGCAACAAATTTACTGGAATTACATGATGTGCTTGATAATTTTTGATAAAAATGTCCCAAGTTTTGCCTTGCTTTTGGGCAATTGTCCAGTCGTTGTGTAATAGTTTTTTAGTAACGGGCAAGTCTTTTATTTTGTTTCGTAAACTTCCCGATTGTTTGAATAATTTAAAACATGCTTTGCATTCTATCTCTAATTTTGATAATTTTTGTAGTTTTAAAAATTTTGATGATATTTTTATTGGCTGTAAACCAGCGAGTTCGCCTGCTGTGAAAACTAATGTTGTTAAATTAAAAATTAGTTTGCCAAACAAATATTCTGCATGTCGGCTTCCTGAATTTCCTGCAAGTTCTTTGCTATATTTTTCTATCTCTTTGGATAATTCTGCGGGCAATTTATCTCTGTTGTCGTATAAAGATTGTGCATCGGCATTTATTTTTTTACGATAATCTAAACTAAAAGCATATTTTTCTACAAATTTTATTATCTCCGAAATTGCTACTCCTTCTTGCCATGCTCCGTCTATTATGCCAGCTACAATTGGTGTCATAAAACCCTCGTTTGCATACCATTCTGTTGGAATTATACAAGTTTTACAAGTGCTGTTTTGCTGGTTTAACGTTTGTTCAATATAGGTGCTATCTGCGTAGTTTTGGGTTGCAATTGGCTCGTTGTTGCTGTTTCTTAATCTGTTTTGAATAACAAAAATAACAGTTATAGCAACTAAAATTATAAAAAATCTTTTTGCTTTTTTGCGAAATTTATCTTTTTGCTTTTGTTTTTCGTTTGCGTCCATTTGCTTTTGTTTGCCAATGCAAATATAGTTTTTATTTTGGAAACGGCAAATTAAATTTTAAATTTGTTGTTTACTTTAATGATAATAAAATGATAATTGACAACCAGACGAGAATAAAAAAAAATCCTGTAACGGTATATGAATTTATAGAAAGACGATTTGTGGAAGGAGGAAATTTTGATATTGTAACAGGATATTTTACGATAAAAACTCTTGCTAAATTTTACGAAAACTTCAATAACACAAATAGATACAGAATAATTATTGGCGACTTGTTAAACGAAAAACCTGTTAGAGACAAAATCGTGGATTTATTAAATCCAAGTTTAGATATAAAAACAATTTTGGAATTAAATAACGATGCAAAAAAAGCTGTTAAATTTTTACAACAAGAGAAGGTGGAAATTAAAACAGTTGCAAATAAATTATGTCATGCAAAAGCATATATTTTTGATGCAAAAACAGACGATGATATTCAGAGTTTTTTTGTAACAGGGAGTTCTAATTTTACTTATTCAGGACTTAAAATTGATAAAAATAGTCAAACGGCAAATATAGAATTGAACCAAGCAAATACTGGTTATAGTTCTGATTTTGAGACATTACAGAAATGGTATAATAGATTATGGAGAAACGAAACTATTTCTGAAATTAAAGATGACGACAACAATAATATTAGTTGTAAACAATTCTTAATAAATAGAATAGAGAATTTTTACAAAAAATATTCTCCACTGGAATTATATTATAAAGTTTTATACGAACTTTTTAAAAATGAGTTTAAAAATATTGATGAAAATAATATTTTTATAGAAAATATAAAACATCTAAAAACAACTGTAATTTATAATAAACTTTACAAATTTCAGGAAAAAGGTGTTTTAAGTCTTATCCGAATGATTCAACAATATAATGGGGCAATTCTTGCTGATGCCGTTGGTTTGGGTAAAACTTGGCAAGCTCTTGCCGTGCTAAAATATTTTGAACTGCAAGGATATGAGACACTTGTGCTTGCTCCAAAAAAACTAAATCAAAACTGGTCTCGTTATAGACTCACTGAAAATAGTTTATTTAAAAAAGACAAACTACGATATTTTGTTCGCAATCATACTGATTTACAAATAAATCCAGACGAAACTCACCGATTAAATAACCCCAATAAATATAGCGATTTTCCGCTTTCTACTTTTCAGCAAAATTCCAAAATTTTTATTGTAATAGACGAAAGTCATAACCTACGAAACGACAAATCTAATAGGTATAATTATTTGATTGACTTTATTTTAACACAAAATAAAGACGTAAAAGTTTTACTACTTTCTGCAACACCTATCAATAATTATATTACCGATATTCGCAATCAATTTAAGCTACTGGTTCGTGGAAACGACAAAGGTTTTGCAGATACTAAATTTGAAATAAATAGCCTTCAAAGTTTGTTTAAAATTGCAAGCGAAAAAATTAAGACTTGGAAGGAAAAACCAAACAGAAATATTGGACAATTAATTTCTACGCTCCCACAAGATTTTTTTGAACTTACCGATGATATGATTGTTGCACGAACCCGAAAATTGGTTGAAGGACAAACAGGAAAAAATGAAGTTGGTGAAATTGTTAAATTTAATTTTCCGAAAAAAAGAAAACCAATAAATAAGTTTGTAGAATTGAATAATATAGGAAATTTAAAAACTTTTAAACAGATTTTAAATTTAATGGAAGTCAAACTTACAGCCTATAAACCAGCACATTATACAGAACAAAAAAAACCTGTAAATATTCTGCACGATGAACAACAACGACAAGGTTTTTTGGTTCAAATGATGTATATTTTGATGGTTAAACGTATGGAGTCTTCGTGGTTTTCGTTCAAAAGCACTATTGAAAATATTTTGAAACACCATATAAACGCTCTTGCGAAAATGAAAAATTTTGTTTCGGGCAACAACGAAAATATTACTGATATTTTGCAAGAATTAGAAAATAAAATTGATATTTTTAACGAAGGAAACGAAGATTTCTCAATTCTAAATTATTTTGAACGAAATGGTAAAAAAATTGAAAATCCAATAGGAGAAACTCTTGGCAAAAAAAATCCTATAAATCTTTCGGAAATTACAAAACCTGATGTTTTTATAGAACATATTGAAAATGATATTGAAAAACTCACAAAATTAAGTATTAATTTAGATATTTTTGCAAAAGAAATAGAAATAGAAAAATCATCTAAAAAAAGTAAAGATAAAAAACTTGAAATTTTAATGAAATTTATTTCAGACAAACAAAAATCTGAGAATAAGAAGATTGTAATATTTACAACCTTCGCCGATACGGCAAATTATATTTATGATGAATTAGAAAAACGAGGATTTTCAAAATTGGCATTAATTACAGGGCAAAAACATAAATGCGATTATACAATTGAAACAAAACAGGGTTTTGAACCTATCCTACAACGTTTTGCACCATATACAAAATTATTTAACGAGCAAGATTGGGATTATTTATACAAAGAAAATAAAATTGAAAAGCCTAAAAATTTTAATGAATGGAAAAAAATCATAAAAACACACTCTACAAAAACTTATAAAAAAATATCCGAGCCGATTGATATTCTTATTGCTACCGATGTTTTGAGCGAAGGACAAAATTTGCAAGATGCAGACACAGTCATAAACTACGATATTCATTGGAATCCAGTGAGATTAATTCAGCGTTTTGGACGAATAGATAGACTTGCATCTCCAAATAAAACAGTGCAAAGTGTGAATTTTTGGTCGGCAAAAAATATAGACGAATATTTAAACCTGAAAAATAGAATTGAAGACCGACTTGCAATAATGACCGTTGTTGGCTCGGAGGTTGTGGAAATTGATGAAAATCTGAAAAATAGAATAAAAAACAACCCACTTATTAGCAAACAGACCGAAAAAATGCTCAAACAAATGCAAGTTTCATGGGACGATATTGAAACAAGTCCTACAAATTTGGGACTAAATAGTTTTTCGCTGGAAGAATACAGACAAGATTTATACGATTTTTTGCAAATAAAAAAAGATGAATTGGAGAAAATTCCTAACGGTGTTTTTACTGGTTTTAATTTAATTGATGAATTGAAAAAAGACTATAATTCTGGTATTTTGGCACTTATTGCATACCCGAAACGACCAGAAAATGCTAATAGTAGTTTTGAATATGCAAAAAAAGAACTTTTTTATGCAGATAAAAATGGAAATAAATTTATTATTAATAATTTTGATGCTCTACATTTTTTGAGACAAAATAAAAATCAACCCAGATTTGTGCCTCCCGAAATTGAAAAAGGTAATAAAAAAGAGATAGAAAATTATATTGATTTAATTCAAAAATGGTTTGACAATAAAATTGGCAAACAAGCCGAAAAAAATATTATGGACTTATTACAAGGCAGGTCTTCAAAAAAGATTAAAAAATCTAAAAAAGAAAAATATTTAGAAGAACTATATGATACTCAAAAATGGGATTTAATTACTTGGTTTGCAGTTACAAAATAAAATAATTAATTTTATAAAAAAACCAAAAGAACGTAAAAATTAATTAACATCCAACTACTTATCTAATAATCAATACGATATTATTAAAAAAAACAAGGTGAAAAACTAAAAAACAATCAACAAAATGAAAATAAATAACTTATCATATTTTAATATAGAAGATTTTTTTACCGCTGGCGAAATGCTTTTTAAGAGTTTGGATATTCCTCTAAATCCTGAATCTCGGCAAGCTATTGAACCACAAAATTTACTCGGTAATTTTTACAAGCAAAACGACAGTGTTTTTAAGGCGATAAAAGAAGTCTATTTTTTTGGAGAAGTAGATGACCAAATTTTTAATAATTCGCATGAAGCAAATAGCTTTATTAATACGCCAAAAACTAAAAATAACGAAATTTTAATTTTTGGAATAAAACTTAATTGGAACAACCAAAGAATGCCAAGCAGAACTAATTTGCTAAAAATTGTGAGAGCATTTAACCGCATAAGTGCAAGCAGACCAGTTATTATATTGCTCCAATATAGCAATTATATTTCGTTGGCAACCAACGAAAGAACCAGTTTTAAAATAAAAAAAACTGGCGAAAAAATTGGTAGATTATTTATTCTTAAAGATATTGATACAAGAGAAAATAAAACGCACTCGGCACACCTCCGTATTTTAAACGAGCTATCTATTTGGAAATCAGAACAAGAAGAAGTCGCACTTTTTACAAATTATACGCAACTTTTTGAACATTGGCAAAAAGTGTTTGATATAGAAGAACTTAATAATCGTTTTTACAAAGAAATTGCGAATTGGTATTTTTGGGCAGTTGATAACGTGAAATTTCCTACAGATATTTATAAAGACAAAGAAAATCCACAGCAAGAAGCCAATCAAATAGCAGTTATGCGAATGCTTACACGAATTATTTTTGTGTGGTTTATTAAAGAAAAAAATCTGGTTGATAACAAACTTTTTGATGAAAATCATTTGAAAAATGAGGTGTTAAATTATATTGATAAAAACGATAGCACTTATTATAAAGCTATTTTGCAAAACCTGTTTTTTGCAACGCTAAATACCGAGATGAACTCCAAACAAAGAACTTTTAGCAAGCAAGACCCTTCTACATATTTTGAACCACGATACCGATACAAAAAATATTTTAAAAAACCAGAAGAAACTAAAAATGAGGTTTTTGCAATAAGTCCTTTTTTAAATGGAGGACTTTTTGATAGCCTTGACAAAAAACCTTTAAATAAGAAAGAAATTAGAGTAGATTGGTTTTCGGATAATAAAAAAAACAGCTTAGAAGTTCCTGACTATCTGTTTTTTAGCGAAAAAACTGACCAGAGTGAATTGCTAAATAAAACTTATCAGACAAAGCGGAATACTTATTTTGTGAAAGGTCTTATAAATATTTTGGAAAGCTATAAATTTACTATTGAAGAAAATACTCCGTTGGAAATTGAGGTTGCCCTTGACCCCGAATTACTGGGAAAGGTATTTGAAAATTTGTTGGCATATCACAACCCCGAAACTGGAAAAACTGCACGTAAAAAAACAGGCTCGTTCTACACTCCACGCCAAATTGTGGAATACATGACAGACGAAAGTCTTAAAGCATATTTACAAACAAATTTGAAAGATTTTGAAAACCTAACAGACTTAGACGATAAATTAAACGAACTAATTAGCTACCATACAGAAGAAAATCCTTTTTCGCAAAAAGAAACAATAGCACTTATACAGGCTATTGATAAAATGAAAATTCTTGACCCTGCTTGCGGTTCGGGAGCGTTTCCGATGGGTATGTTGCAGAAGCTAATTTGGGTGCTACACAAAATTGACCCAGATAACAAACATTGGAAAAATCAACAAAAAGAAAGAGTGATAGGAGAAGAGCTTAATAAACTATTAGAAGACAAAGAGGCTGTTAAGAACCTGAATGACAAAGAAGTAAAACAAAAAGCAACGGAAACTGCCAATAAAAGAATTAAAGAAATTGAAGATGATTTTAATAAAAAATATTCTAACAATTACTATCGTAAACTTTATTTAATTCAAAACTCTATTTTTGGTATTGATATACAGACTATTGCAGTGCAAATTTCTAAACTCCGTTTTTTCTTATCTTTAATAATAGAACAAAAAGTAAATTGGAATAATAAAAAAGAGAACTACGACCTAAAACCAATGCCAAACTTGGAAACTAAATTTGTGGCTGCCAATACGCTGATAGGAATTGAAAAACCAAATCAATATATTATTCAAAATACTGAAATAGAAAAACTTGAAAACGAACTTACAGAAGTTAGAAAAAAACATTTTACTGCACAAAATCGTAAGCAAAAACGTGAAATTCAAAAAGAAGATGAAAAATTAAGAACCAAAATATCCGAATTATTAGTAAAAGATGGTTGGAAAAGAGGTGTTGCACTAAAACTCGCAAAATGGAATCCCTACAATCAAAATATTTCTGCCGATTTTTTTGATGTAGAATGGATGTTTGGTATTAAAAATAAACCCGAAAGTAGTGAAATAGTATTTTTTAATCAGCAAATAATTGCTACAAACAAACAAATAATTGCTATAAATACGGCATTAAATCAGTCGCAAATAGAACAGATTATTAAATTGCAATTAAAAACAACAGGCATACAAA
Organism: Bacteroidales bacterium; assembly: GCA_029932195.1. Taxonomy (GTDB): domain Bacteria; phylum Bacteroidota; class Bacteroidia; order Bacteroidales; family JAOZQN01; genus JAOZQN01. The sequence goes on from JAOZQN010000119.1 coordinate 10,294, forward strand.
TAAAAATTATAAAAAAGGGAATTCAAATAATTAAAAAGAAAATTGACCTAATTTATGGAACAGTAAACAATAAAATTGATAATATTGTTTCCGAACCTAAAAATTTTGATTACGAAATAAGCGGATTAAATCAAAAAATAAAACAGACGAACAAACAAATTTTTGAAATAGCAGAAAAACTTAAAATTACAAATAAAAATAAATCTGGATATTTTGATATTGTAATTGGAAATCCGCCGTATGTGAGAGCAGATAGTGGGATTGAACATTTAAACTTTAGAGATAAATTATTAGCAAGTAAAAAATATAAAACTCTTTGGGAAAAATGGGATTTGTATGTTGCTTTTATGGAAAAAGGATTTAGCCTTCTTAATAAAAATGGAAATATTACTTACATTATTCCTTCTGCTTATTTAACGGCAAAATATGCTTTAAAGTCAAGAAATTATTTTATTGATAATTCTAAAATTGATAGAATAGATTTTTTATCTGATTTAGATATTTTTGAAGCGATGGTCAAAAATATTATTTTTCAATACGAAAATTCTGATTTTTCTAAACATAAACCAAAAAGATTAAAACATAAAGAGAAGTTTGGAGATGTAGAAATTTTAGAAACAAAATTGCAGACTAATTTAAAAAATAATGTTTTTAACGAAATAATTAAAAAAGATTTTAAATTTAAAAATACAATACAATGGGAAAATATTTTTTATTTAAGTGTAGGATTAGTTTTAAATGCAGATGAAAAAAAGGCAAAAGGAAAGTTTAAAAAAGCTGATTTAATAAGCGAAACAATAAATAAAATTAATTCTGCACCATATATTGAAGGTAAAAATATTAAAGCATACAAAATTGAAAAAATTAGATATTTAGAATGGGATACAAAAAGATGTCCTGCTCTTACAAGAAGACCAACTTTTCCTGAATTATATATTTATCCAAAAATAGTAATAGGACGCATGACTGATGCTATTTATGATACAACAGGTTTAATATCAAATGATAGCACTTTTATTTCTACTTTTTGGGAAAATATAAAAGAAGTTCAAAACCGCAGTGTAAATAATTCGGTAGCAAAAGATTTTAAAGTAAGCGGGAAATTAGAAACAGCACAAAAGCGATTAGAATTAAATAAAATATCTAAAAATTATGATATAAAATATTGTTTGTCAATACTTAATTCCAATTTTGCAAAATGGTTTTTTACACAAGTTCGCCGAAGTGCAATAGGTCTTTATCCTAATGATATAAAACAATTACCCATAAAAACTATTTCAAAATCAGCACAAGTCCCTTTCATCACCATAGTAGATTATATTTTGCACTTAAAAAAACAAGATGAGCATTTGCAATCACATTATTTTGAGCAAATAATAGACGGCATGGTTTACGAACTATATTTTGAAGACGAGCTAAAAACAGCAAATAAAGATATTTTACAATTTCTGCAAGAGCTACCCGCAATAACCAAAAAAATGTCTTTGCCAAAAAAAGACGAACTAATAAACGGGGTATTTGAAGAGATGTATGAGGCAGAACACCCCGTTCGCAAACGCCTCTACTACATGGACAGCATACCCGAAATACGAATAATTGAGGGGAAAGAAGTGCATTAATTTTAATTTTTATCACAAAAAGTAATGAAAATAAAAACCATAGAAATAGAAAATTTCAGAGCATTTTACGGAAAACACACAATAGAAGTAAATAGTAAAAACATGCTAATTTATGGAGAAAATGGAAGTGGGAAAAGTTCACTTTATTGGGCTGTGCATGATTTTTTTAGGAGTGCCTACAAATCGGAAGATATTGAATTTAAGAAAAATGAATGGAATTTATTAGACAGTTCTCCACAGCAATCTAAAATCAATATAACTTTTGACGAATATGATAAACCATTTAGTTTTACGCCATCTGAACCGACACCACAAGAACCTAAATTTATAAATCAAGTAGGCAAACAAAATCCTTTTTTTACATATCGTCGTTTATTAAAAACTTATATAGAAGATAAGAATATTGAAAAAAGAATTTTTGATTTATTAGTAAATGATATTCTTGGCAATATTCAAAGCAATGATAATACGACATTAAGCGAGTTTTGGTGGAAATTTACAGAACTAAGAAATAAAAAAGGACGTTTAAACCATCATGATAGATGGGTTCAAAGTCATATAAAAATATTTAATGAACAGTTAAAAGATAATGTAAATAAATTAATAGATATAACTAATTATTATCTTAAAGAATATTTTAATAATAATATTACACTAAAAATAGAAACACCTGAATTTAAAAGCACTGCAAAAAGTTCAGATGATTTAAGAACTGAAATAGGGGGACAATATAATAATGCAAAAGTGAAAATTGAAGTGAAATTATTTGATAAAACAATTAAAAATTATCAATTATTTCTAAACGAAGCCCGTTTGTCTGCACTTTCAATAAGCATGTATTTAGCATCGTTAAAAATAGTTCCTGCACCAGAAGATTTTAAAATCTTATTTTTAGATGATATTTTTATTGGATTAGATACTGCAAACAGACTTCCTTTATTAGAAATATTAAAAGAAAAGTTTTTAGACTGGCAAATTTTCATTACAACTTATGACCGTCATTGGTTTGAAATAGCAAAGAACAATATTTCTGATTGGCAAACAGCAGAAATATATATCGGCAAAAAAGAAGGAACTAATTTTGAAACTCCAATTGTAATATCAAATTCCGAAACACCATATCAAAAAGCAGTAAAATATTTTAACAAACAAGGTAAAAGTAAGGATTCTATTGATTATCCAGCAACAGGAAATTATTTGAGGAAAGAATGTGAAAATTTACTCAAAGAAAAACTATACGGCAAATATCTTTTGAAAAAAGATAAAAAAACAGGCGAAACTCTTTTAAAAAAGGATATAACAGAACTATTTATAAGTTTTGAAAAAATGATTAATGATTTACTAAAGTTTCGGAGTTGTAAACACTTGAATATCAATGGATAAGTAGAGTT
>JAOZQN010000686.1 GCA_029932195.1 Bacteroidales bacterium
TCACTTTCAAACAGCCATTTATTATAAATATTATCGTAAATATCGCCCCAGTTATCATAACTCCCTTTGTATTGGAAAACAGCAAATTTACCTCCATTAATTTTTTTTATTCCTATTTCTCCGCTTGGCTTAACTTTCTGATTAACTGTAATACAAGCATCGTATCTACATTTATCTTTTGGGGTAATTTCCGGGTCATCGTGGCTTATTCCGAAACATTCAGTTCCAAAATCAAATAACTTGTTATCTTTTATAAAGTTACTTAATTTGTTCCATGATTTTGCATATTTATTATTGCCGTATTCTCCTGTTATTTGAATGTATATGACATTTTTTTCAGGAACTCTGATTATTTGTGGTGGGCTTAAATTAATTTCATTAAAATTATCGGCATTTTGTAGAATAATATTTTTTTTATTTTTCCGATATTGAGATGGGGTTATTTTGTAGTATTGTTTAAAAATTTTGTTGAATGCAGGTTGATTATCATATCCAACTTTATGGGCAATATCTTGAATTTCAATATCTGTATAGTTTAGTAATAATGCCGAAGTTTCTAATTTTGTTCTGATAATAAAATTCCCGACAGTTTCGCCAAGGATTGCTTTCATTATCCGCTGAAAATGATAATGTGATATATTTACAATATCAGCAAGTTCGGATATAGTAATTCTTTTGTTCAGATTATTACGTATATGTTCACTTACAATGAGTTTTTTTTCTTGATATTCTTCCTTTCGTGTTTTTAATTTCATAGCGACTGCAAAAATATTTCATTTTTTGTTTAAATATTTATCCAATCGTGCTATTTTTATTTTTCTGTTTTCGCAATAGTGCATGTCGGGTTTAAATAAGCCCATTTTTTATGGCAAACATGATGAGGTTTGGAGCATTTTTAGCATTTGTTTTGTCAAATAATCTGCTTTTATGTCCATCTACGGTTCTTTTGCTTAGATGAAGTTTTTCTGCAATTTCTGCATTTGAAAAACCTTTAGCAATTAGCTTTAAGACATCTTTTTCTCTATCCGAAATTATTATATTATTCTTTTTGGTGGGCTTGGATTTAGGAATACTTAGAGCAAACTCTTCTGAGAAATAGGTATCGCCGTAAAATACTGTTCTTATGGCAGCTTCTAATTGTTCTCTGTTTGTTTTTTTTAGCAAGAAACCTTTTGCTCCTACTTCTATCATTTTGTTAAAATATCCAATTTCTTCGTGCATTGTGAGAGCTATTACATCGGTTTCGGGATATTTTTCGGTGATTTTTCTTGTGGCTTCTATACCGTTCATTCCGTGCATATTAATATCCATTAGGATAACATCAGCTGGGTTTTTCTGCAATATTTTTAATAGCTCGTTTCCGTCTGCAGCTTCTGCAATAACTTTTATGAATGGTATTTCGTTAAGCACCGTGCGAAGTCCTTTGCGAAATATTACGTGATCGTCTGCTATTATTATTCCTATTATTTCCATTTTCTTATTTTTTTATAACTGCCATAAATATTAATCCTTTATCACTATAAAAATCGCAAGTTCCTTTTATTGTTTTAATCTTATTTATAATATTATTTAAACCTAATCCATTGCTATTTTCAAGTATTTTACTCACGTCAAAACCTTTTCCATCATCTTTATAATACAGAATTATCTGGTTGTTTTTGCTTTTTAATTCTAATTTAATATTTTCAGCATCTGAGTGCTTTAATGCGTTGTTAATCAACTCTTTAATTGCCTGATATAAGACACTATCAATAAGTTCATTGTCTTTATTAATATAGTTTTCGGTCTCAGCTAAAATTTTTACTTTTTTTGTATTATTTACATATTTGCAAAATTCTTTTACAGCAATTGCTAATCCAAAATCGTGCAAAATACTTGGCGTAATATTATTTGCAATTTCTTTTGAAGTTGATATTGCAAGTTCTACCAGTTCGTCTATTTCTTTAAGAATTTCTTCTTTGCTAGTTTGTTTAAAGTTATCTTTATTTAGTAAATCGGCATACAGTTTTATGGTTGAAAGAATTGGGCTCAAACCATCGTGAAGGTCTGCAGCAAAGCGTTTCCTCTCTTTTTCTTCTGTTTTTATGATAGTTTGAAGTAATTTTTTTTCAAATTCTTTGCGTCTCAAAATATTGCGAGCAACCGAAATTATTACATCTCTATTATCATATTCAGCTAAGCGACTTTTCATTTCTACGGGAAAAATTTCGCCATTTTTTTTAACACATTCTGTTTCATAAGTATAAACTTTATTTTTTATTATAATAGATAAGTTTTCTTGAACTAACTGACTGTATTTTTTACTCTTAATATTAATTAAATTCTTTTTTAGAAGCTCTGATTTTTCGTAGCCCAAAATTTCACAAGCAATATCATTAACCTCAATAATATTGCCATGCAAATCTAAAAGAAATATTGCATCGCTACTGTTCTGAAATAAAAAATTGAATATATTTTCTTGCATTATTTTGAAAAATTTGAGTTTGCTAAATTGTGAAAAAAAAACATGAATTATACAAAAAAATGCTAATAATTTTAATTATTAGCATTTTTATGTTGTTTTAGTAAAATTGCTTTTTTCAATAAGTTATTGTGTCAAGAAACTCATCAGTTATTTTTATTTCATAAATGCCTAAAAAACCATTATCTTCCTGATGAAAATTCCAATACTCTCTTGGTTTTATACTTATTTCTATATTTTGTGTATCTGGAACAGATAAAATATCGGCTTTTTTTATTGTAATAATTTCAAATTCAGGAATAGTATCTACACTATAATCTTCTGCGGATGTATTCATTCGATGCCGTCTTCTGTGCAAAGTGATAATTTCTTCTGGCAAAACTAATTCTTTAAAAACAATGTAACCTCCTACTGTATTGGCTACTAAATCTATTTTTAATATATGAGAAGTTTTATTTTCTAAAATAAATTCATACTCAGATGTTTTTTCGCAAGAACTTAAATTTATTAATATGATTAATAATAAAATTATCTTACTGAAGTTTCGGAGCATCTTTAGTCTTTATTTTACAAGTTTTTATTTTACAT
>JAOZQN010000687.1 GCA_029932195.1 Bacteroidales bacterium
CGTTTTTGTAATATATTCACAACCAGCTAATTACAACTCCGAAACTTCAGTTAATCATTATTGCCTTGATGCTTTTTGCATCATTAGCCATTTTTTTTGTTCCAAACGAAAAAACAAGTCCACCAACAGCTACTGAAACAGTATTTAGTTACAACGTTTCAGAAACAGCTACCGTAATAGTTCCACAACATCAGCATTTTGAATTATCGTTTTTTGAAACAGGTAGTTCTATTAACAATGATGAGAGCTTTGCCACCGAAACAGCTATTGCCGTTCTAAATCGTTTAAATCTACCCGAAAAACAGTTTTTTGAACAGAACTTAATAGCAAACTCCCAAAACTTTACAAATAACCGTTTTATTAAGGATAATAGAACAATTTATTCTGATAAACGATTATTTAAGTTGAGAAACAAGTCAATCAATAACAAGCTGAGTAACAAGTCAATCAATAACAAGTTGAATAGCCAATTTACGCAAAAAATCACAGGTTATCTTAATTGGTATAGTAAATCTTCCAATTGCAGTTGCTTTGATGAGTTTTCTATGAATAAAACAGATGATTATTTTAGTTAGTATAGCAAATCTCCCATGTAATTTAATTGCTGAATATCAAATCCAGAACTAGATTTTGTGCAATTTTTATAAATATTAATTAGAAATATATAATGAATTTATTAGCTGCTTCTGTAATTCCATTAGTCTTATCATTCGCAACATTTGCGGTTGGTAAAGCCAGTGAATATATACAACTTATAGATAAACTTAACTACGAACTTCGTTTGAAGTCATTTAAGTTAAATCGACAAGGCTTGACTATTTCTTTGGATTTTTGGTTAGACAATCCAACAGATACGAGCATGAAAATAACATATCCGCTTGTAGTGTTACACTATAACGGTGAATTTTTGGCACAAAACTCTGTTACCGACACAAAATACACACTAAAACCCAAAAGTCAGCTAATAATTCCAAACATTACTTTTAAATTTGGCTTATTAACAGTAGCACAGTTACTTATTACTAATATTATTGATATTACAGATGCTCTTGTAAACAATTCTTTTAATCAATATGTAACCAAGTTAAAACAATCAATAACATACACAGCGAGCTTTGAGGTAAATAACAAACCCCTTGTATATAAAGCAACTGCGTTAGGATACGTTCCTTTGTCTGCAATTGATAGACCAATAACGCCAAGCCCTCAATACGACCATTTATTTCCTTTACCAAATGGAAATAATGAAATTGTAATTGATGACGCAAATGTTTTTGATACTGTTAGAAAAATGTATGAAGTAGTAAAACAGGATAATCATCTTGTTAAAAAAGCTACTCAAAAATTATTTTCCAACGAAAAAACAGTTTACAAAACCTCAAAAAAGATATTTGATTTTGTGTTCAAACACATCAAATACAATTTGGAACGAGGAGAACAGCTACGAAATCCTGCTGTAACTTATCATAAAGGACAAAGACAGGCAAGAGCTTTTTATCAGAAGTATGGATATTATCACAAGGAATATTCAGCCGACTGCGACGACATTGCGATGCTTATAGCTTCATTTCTAACTATTTTGAATATCAAATTTGCTTTTCGTATCACTTCCTACGGCTACGGAGAGCCATTTTCACACGTTTACGTAATTGCTTTTGATGAGAAAGGCTCACCAATTATTATAGACCCTGTTTATCATCTATTTAATGCTGAAAAACAATTTACAAAACAAATAACTTTTGACAAGAACATGGAGAAATTAGACGGCATACCAGTTAGTTATCTTAGCGGAGGCACTGTTAGTGCTGATGATATAATAAAAATATTTTTGCAAAATTCCAGAGATCTTATAGCACACAGAGCTAACAATTATCAAAATGCTCATTTAATTATTGGAATGTATGACTATGTTCTAAGATACTGGGATACAAAGAATAGAATAAAAGCATTGCAAATTGTTTCAAAAAGAGAAGAGGAATTAATAAAACACATTACTCCACGACAGCATAGAAATAGATGCGGAGGCAAAATGTTTTTTAGAGAATTAAAAGATTTTGCAAGCGACAATGTTTCGGGATTAGGAGCAATGAATGGCGTTTGGGATTTGAAACAGAAAATAAAAGATGCTGCAAAAAAAGTATTAGACAATTTGACAAACAAAAATCATGTGAATAATACACAAGTCCCAAGTTCTACAACACCAGAAACAATAGCAACAGAAACTCCCGAAGAAAAGGATTACACAAAAGAGAGTATTTTAAAAACAGGACGAGATTTATTAGCTAAATATAAGATACCTGCTAGCATATTTGTATTTATGACTGCATCAGGTATAGTTATAGCAAGTTCACCTAAAATACAAAGACAACTTAAATTAAGAAAAAGCAACAATGAATAATACACAAATTGCACAAAAAAATATAAAGAAAAACCTAATTGAAACAAGGTCTTATTTTGTTGATAACAATCTGCCAGACTATAGTTTTATTGAGATGATTGATTTCGCAATAAAACATTGGGAGACAGATAAAAGATTGACTGCATTGGCTATTCTTGCAGATAAAGAGCAAGAACTCATCAGCTCAGGTGTAATTATAGATGAGGAGAGAGGTGCTAACGATAGTGGTTACTTTGTAGAATTATACGACTACTTATCAGAGCTTGAAGATAAAGAGCTCGGAATAGAAACTCTTGGAGAACTTGGTAGGGCTTCCAGAGCCGAGCGACAAAAAAAGAGAGAGGAACGACAGAAAAAACGCAAAGAAATAGTAGATAAGTTTAAAAAGAAAATAACAAAGAAAGTAGATAAATATAAAGATAATAGAGAAGACCGCAAAGATAACAGAGATGAACGTAGAGATGAACGCAAAGATAACAGAGATGAACGTAGAGATGAACGCAAAGATAAACATAAAGACCGACTACATAAAATAAATAAATATAATCCTGTTTTTGTTGGAATGCGTAATGCTTTTAGAGCATTAATAGCATTAAATCCTAAATTGGCATAAAAGTTATTAACTATGTTTTATTTATTTCAAGTTCAAAA
>JAOZQN010000688.1 GCA_029932195.1 Bacteroidales bacterium
AACTTTAAGAATTTTGAAAGCCTTGATTTTTGAGTTTTTAGGAGTGCCCATTATTGAATTTTTCATATTGATAATTTATCCAATTTTTAAGAAATTATTTTAGAAACCCCTTCCAAAGCACCAAGTGGAATAGATATACCCTCTCCTCTAATATCGTAATCTCTTGGATTAATTCGTATTAGAGTTGCATTTTTGTATTTTGCAATAGATTGAGATTTTAATCTTACAGAAGGAACTGCTTTTCCTGCTCCGAGTTCTACAATTGCTAATTTTGCTTTTTTCTTCTCAATATTTGCCAACCACGTTTCTAATCTAATTGATTGTTCGTATGTTCTATCTTGTAACCAGCCCCAGTCTCCAAACATTAGGATATTTGGGCGAGCAATAGCTCCACATTTAGGGCAAGTTGGTAGAGAATTTTGAGCTTCAAATTTGTCCATATCAACAACTACTTCGGTGTCCTTTGCCGACCAAATGTCTTGTGAGCAAGGCTCGGAACATTGCAGATGGTGTATTGAACCATGACATTCTTCTATTTTGCTATCATCAAAAGCAGCCTTTTGAAATTGCCCATCAACATTTGATGTGAAAACAAAATATCCGAGAGGTTTATTTTTTCCTATTTCAAGCAATTGATGAAAGCCTTTGTGTGGCACTGTTTTGCGATACAGATTGAGACGATGTCCATAGAAAGCCCAAGCAAGTTTTGGATTTTCATCAAACCATCTTGGATTTGCCATTGAAGAAAATGGAATGCCAAGTTTTGCTATTGGTGGATATGCTTTCCAAAAACCTTCGTTGCCTCTAAAATCTGGCAAGCCAGAATCTACTCCTATTCCTGCTCCCGCTGTAACAAGCAAAGCATCTGCTTCTTGTAAAATTTGTTGTGCTTTTTTTATTTCCATTTTTTTAAATTGTTAAATTGCTAAATTATTGCTAAATTGTTGAACTGTTGCAATTCAGTTGATAACTGAGCTATCCGCCTAAGGAGAGCTTTGGTTATCAAGGCAACACGTTGCCAAGTGCCTCTGGCACGTTGGCAAGTGTTGAATAAAGAAAATTGTTTAATTTTGCAGAACACTTATTATCAGACGAAAACTAATTAAAAACTCAACATTTAAAACTAAAAACTTATTTAATAGTAGTTATTTGAATTATTTTTTCGGCACGTTTCTTTTTTTTCTTAAATCCTCTGGTGTTGATCAAAATCTCGTCTAAATTATCTGTAATAAATTCGTATCCATATTCTTTGTAGGTATTTAGTGGTTCAAATTTATCTGTTTGGGCACTCAAAATGAGCATTTCTACCCCAAAAGGTTCGGCACAAACAAAATCTTGCGGAATTTTATACTCTGTTCCTGCTTTTTGTTGGTCAATATAAATATTGTCTAATAATAAAACAGAAGTGCCATCTGCAAATATATAAATAAATCGCATATAACAAATCTCTTCCGAAAAAATATAAAGACTTAATGTTTCATTTTCTTTAAAAATAACATTTTTATTGCCTTTGTTTGTCCAAACATCTATCTCGAAACTGTCTTTTATTTCATCTTGTTTTATCCTTACGTTTTGTTTTTTCACCTCTTCAAATTTTACAGGTTCGTATTCTAATTCTCTTAAATTAAAATAATTAATTGGCAAAAAGGCTTTTACGGTAGCAACTATTTTACTTGTAACAGAGTTGATTAGAACTATATTTATTTTTATATTATCACCATCTTTAGAATAAGTGCCAGATAAAATATGTAATTTTTTGTTGGTAAAAATTCCTCTTGTATTGCCTTCTTTTAATTTTTCCAATTTGTAATTCCCTATACTTACCAAGGCATTTTGTAGTTCGGAATTTAACTCAAAAGAAAATGGAGTAACAAGTCCTGTCTGCTGATATTCAATGTTTTGTAGTTGAATGTTTTTTATATTTGTCTGAAATTTAATCTGATAGGCAATATATTCACTAAGTTGTTCTATATTTTCTACTGTTTCGTATTTTAGTAAGTCCTGTTTTTCATTTTTTGATATTGAAACAGAAATACTTGGAATTGAAATCTCCTTTAAATCATTATCAAATTTATTGGCAAGAAGTCGGACTTCTGATGTTTTAAAATATTTATAATTTTCGTTAATATTACAAACTCCTGAAACATAAAAATCGGGAGTATTTTCGTTAAGATAACTTTTCCAAAACTTTTTTCTATCCGTTCCTTCGGGTAGATTAAAAAAAGCTCCCATCGATTCGTTTGCTTCCTCGTTAGTTACAAGAATTTCGTATTTTAGTTTTTTGTTCTGAATTTCTAATTGCAAAAAATGTGTATAAGCATTGGCAAAATCTACACCTGCTTCGGATTTTATGCTATCGGAATAACTATTTCCAAAATAGAAATTCATTATAACTAATTTGCTATCCGCTGGCAGGTTATTTTTTTGCATTTCGGATAATGTTTTATCTGCTAGCGATTTTGCTGCCCTATCAATTGTGCCATTTTTGTTTTGTGAATAACTGGTTGTAAACAAAAACAATACAAATAAAAAAGTTAATGTGTGTTTCATAATTTTAAAATTAGATGAATATTTAGTTTGAGTGTGTAAGGTATCAGGGGCTATTGGCTTAATTTTTTATCGCTTGGCGAAGCCAAAAGGCAACTGCCAGTAGCAAAAAGCTCCCAGTATGTTACACACTCGTTTTATTTTAATCTGAATAGAATTGATTATCAAATAATAAACAAATTTAGGCGTTTTTCATATTAACCAAAAATATTTTACACTTTTTTTTTTATAAAATAAAAAGAGTGTGTAACATATCGGGGGAGTCCATTCATAAATCCCGTAGAGACGTGATAAATCACGTCTCTACGGATTTATGATATGAACTCCCCCCCCGATATGTTACACACTTATATAAATTTATTTTTTTGAAATCCGAAAACCTAATTTACTTGGGTTATATTGAATTAGGTTAAAATCTTTACTTTTTAGAACCAAGTAATATACAAGCTAATAAACAAATATAGGAATAAACAAATAAACCTTTTTTAGTATATATTAT
>JAOZQN010000120.1 GCA_029932195.1 Bacteroidales bacterium
CAAAAACATTATATACGTAATAATCAATTAATTATAAACTCCGAAACTTCAGTTAAATCACAATATTTGGCAGTAACGCATAAATTATTATGTGCTTCTCCTTTGTAGAACGCTTGACCACTGTGTACCCTGTTTCCTGCTTCAAATACTAAATTCTGATTATTTTTACCAGTTTTAACAAAAAATCCTTGACCTATAGGAATGTTTTTCGTTGCACTTCCTGTTCCAATTCCATAAGCACCATTTGACCCACCTGTTGTTGCAACATAGTATCTATAATTTGCTTGGTATCCTGTTCCTGCATCATCATCAAATAAATAAATTGCATTTTCAATATCATTGTCCCAGCCTGCATTAACTACATCGTCCCAGTCTATTGCCGAAGTAAAAGAGTTTGAAACTAAGTTCCAACCTTGTTCATCTGCAGTTCCTCCATTAAATTCTTTTGTTTGAACCGTATAATTACTTACATTTATTTCACCCTGATGTGTTAGAGTTTGAGTTTCGTGATAATAGGCATATCCGTATCCTTTATCAATATTTCCAGAATAAGTTGTTCCCCAAGGCGTATAATCAATTGTTGTAGGAGGCGAAGCTCCCATTCCACTCCATTGTAATGTTGCATCCCATTTGTAAAACTGTATAGTTGCGATACCAATATCAGCATCAGTGAGTCCAATTATAGGAGAACCTATGTAATGGTATCGAGCACCAGGAATATATTGTTCCACTGTTGCATCTATACCGACAGTTGTGTGTATTAACGAACCTGTGCCTGTTGCATCTGATTTAAGAATAAGTCCTGTTATACCAGGTGTGTTTATAAGAGTTCCACATACAGTTAAAGAACCTATTGGGGCAATTTGTACATTTGCTCCAGCTTCAATAGTCAAGTCGTTAGTTTCTGCAAATGCAGAGATGACTGGAAAAACTCCACCTGTTGGCGTTGTAGGAATTACTGTTGTATAAGTGCTTGCACAAGCTGGGATTGTTCCTCCACTCCAGTTTCCTGTTGTGTGCCAGTCAGTTGAAACGTCTCCTGTCCAAATACCGTCCACTACAAAACCTCTTGTTGCTTGAACTGTATTTCCGTAACATCCTATGTTTCTTATACCTCCATTATCTGCAGGTTCGTATAAAAAATCACCTGTTCCTGCGTCAACACAAGGAGATAGGTCTGAATCATCTGTCCATGCTCCTGATACGGCAGTAAGAGGAGGCCATTCTCCATTATGATATGATGAGCCAGTAGCTATTGAACGAATATGAAAATCTGTTCCGTCTGTTATAAATTTTGGGTCTATTTCTAAATCGTTTGCTCCTACATCTCCCCATGCGGCAAGACTTACTGAAAGAGCTCCGTTGTTATCAAAAAGATTTGCATTTGCATTATTGTCAAAATAAGTATTATAATCAGAAGTCCCTACAACATTATTATCTGTGGTTTGTATTGCAAAACAATCATAAGTTCCTGTTTCTGTTTGCACATAAATAATGTTATTTTGAACGGTTGTATTAGATCCTGATGCTAAGAAAATACCAGCACCATCACCACCACTTGGAGTATATATTATAGATTGTTCACAACCAGCAATATAATCTCCACTTGAATAATCAGCATCGTCTCCATAATGAATTTGAGTAAAAGTTGTTCCATCTTTTTTAAGACCAATAGTTGCAGAACCTGCACACTCTCTGTCCTCTGCTAATCCAGGATCAAAAGATAAGTCGTTATAATGAAATTCTATTACATTTGTTGTTTCATAAATTTTAACTTCAACAGATACATGGTCTGTATTGTCTGCACCTGCATCACCTCCATGTCCCCAGTGAACTCTTTGATACCAAACAACAATTAATCTCCTGTATGGAGCCGTCCCTTCTACACTGTATTGTATTCTACCATCTTCTGATTCACCATCTGCATCAATATCGTCCCAAAAACAATTAATTGTGTTATCGTTCGTATAATCATCACTTAAAGGATAATTTGTATATGGAATATTAAAATCTGAGCCCATATTTAAGATACCGTTACTTGAAATACCTATAGTGTCAGAAGTTGTATAATTTGTTCCATAAAAAGAAAAATTAAAAGGAAAGCCATCTCCACCACCAAAATCTACAACATAAGTATCATCATCAACGGAAGGTATTTGAGTCCAACTAGTGTGCCATTCCCAATCAACAGCACCTGTTGTTTGTGTATATCCAATAGAACCGTCTCCACCACCACCGTTATTGTATATTGTATTGCTTTCAATAATAGCACTGTTGGCTGTTGGCATATTTATACCATGTCCAGCATTGTCATATACTAAATTGTGATGAATTGAGTCGTTTCCATTTGCTATTAACCCGTTTCTACTGTTGTATAGTTTGTTGTATGAAATAACACAATCATTTGCTTGCATTTTAATATTAGCTGTTTCTGCATCATGAATAGAGAAGCCTTTAACTCTTGTATATTGTAAATCTACATCAAAACCATAAGATAGACTAGTAGCATCTACAACAGGTTGTTCTCCATTATGTGCCTGAATAGTTAGTCCATTTACTAAGCTGGAAGTATTGAGAGTTGTATTTGGAACAACCATTTCTGCATAAGTTCCGTTGTAAACGTCAATTATTTTTCCACCAGGTAAGTCTCCTCCACTAAATGCAGTAGTTCCATACCAAGCAAAAAGCCCATCACAAGCACCTTGTATTGTTTGGTGTTCATCGTCGTTTATTGCGGCACTTGCATCAACAGGAATTATGTTACGAGTTGCAACAGTAACAGATGTATTTGTAGCAGCTGGTACAACACCAGTAGTAACTGTTAAAGTATTGTTTGCGTAGTTTGCTGCTGGAAAATCAACAACTAATATTGTTCCATCATTTGAAGTTACTGTTCCAGTAATTCCTCCGAGTGTAACAGTTCCACTTAAATTCGTTCCAGTAATTGTTAATGTCTTCCCTTTATCTTCATACATAAGATTAGGAGTTACATTTGTAATAGTTGGAGGGTCTGTTACTATTGAGAAACAAGCATCGTCAATTGCCCAACCGCCACCAACATTGGAACCGTCACTGTGAAAAACAAATTTAATTTGAAAGTCAGAATTTGAAAATGCGGATAAATCAACATCTACTTGTGTCCACTCTGCCCATGTGCCTGTCCACGCATCATGTGAATCAACATCATCATTATAGTTAACAGATAAATCAGCATCAAGAATTTGAACCCATGTAGAACCATCATAAGCCATAAGATAACCTCCGTCGCAACACGATTCTGTATCCATCCACATATAAAATGTCATACTTGCATTTATTCCAACTGATAAGTCTTGTACAGGAGATATTAATTCACTGTCAGTATCGTCTATGTAGTCATTGTTTCCTGCAATAACCCAACATTCTTGTCCTCCTGTATGGTCATTATTTGGAGAGCTTGTGCCATTTGGCACACCGAGAATCCATTGAGAATTTGTATTTGTTTCTGTTCAACCGTTTGCGTTACCGTCGTCCCAGTTATCACAACTTAATACTATTGTTGAACAATTTATATCTATTGACGTAGCTTGTGTTAGTCCACTACACCCTCCATTCCCTGTTACTTGTAGTCTGAACGTTTCTTCTGTATCATATTGAACATCAGACCAAGTATAAGTTCCACTTGATAGGGATTGTGTAAGACCAGTAGATGAGCTGACAGTTCCTGTTCCTGAATTTAATGCGAGCGTAACTGAACATGTATTATCTGTATCAATATTTCCACATTCATCAGTAGCATTTACTGTTACTGTAAAGTCTGTTGTTAAAGCTACATTTGCAGGTGGCTCATTTGTAACAAATTGTAATTCTGTTGCTGTTACTGTGAGTTCGTTATCATTAGTATTTGTATTCGCCGATTCGCCAAACGCAAAACTACTACTAGACGCTTCAACTGAAAAATCAGTATTTGTAACTTCAAAAACAAAATTATCTCCTTCGTTTGCTCCTATTGTAGGGCAATTAAGCCAAACTTTTAATGTATATTCTTTACTTGTTCCATTATCAACCTCTCCGAGATTATTCCCACCACCGCTAAAATCAATATTTGTTATTGTAATATTATCAGTATTAATTGTAATGTCTGCAGTTTGAGTGCTTGTACCGTCTGTTAATAATGCTCCTGCAATAGCAGTTGACCAATCGGCAACGTCATTTCCCGTTCCTTGTTGAATTATTATTTCATTTATTTCAACAGGGTTTCCGTCAGTTCCAGGATCATCAACTGAAAAATCAAAATTAATGAGAGCTTCGCCTTGTGTGTCTATTATTGATGGTATAGCTGACACTTCGTTGTTAGAGCCTGCCGAAATGGTCACCTCTCCCGGAATTTGACCAGTAATATTAATATCGTCAAAACTAAGATACCATGGTGTAAAATTTGATGTTACATGAATTCCAACATAATAAGTCCCAGTAGAAGGAACTGTAAATGTTCCTGTTAGTTCTTGATAAGATGTATTAGTTGGGTCGGTTAAAGTTGCACCTATAACTGTTCCTGTCATTGCTCCTGAGTTTTGGGCATTCCCAAACATTACCTCTAGGTCATGACCTGCACCTCCATCAGTTATGTAATACATTGAAAAATCATATGTTATTCCATTAGTAAGAGCTAATGGTTGTGTAAATAACCAGTCATCGCTACCATACTGTACAGATGCAAAGTCAGTTCCTGTGCGTGCTACTCTATTATATGTTCCTTGATCTGAGGTGTATGTATAAACATCAGTTCCCAAGTCTGTTGCCGCCATACAGGTTGGTAAAGTATTGTCTGCTGTAATACTTTCAAATCCCTCAAAGTATGGTATTGACTGGACAACACAAGCTCCTACGATTTCATTATTTGCATCACCGGATTGTATGTTTGCATTATTTACAGAGCCTTGTGACATTGTAAAACTTTCATCTCTAACTCTGAATACAAGATGTTTATTGTAAGCAGTTCCTGGTAAGCCTCCTTCAGCAACAAGCCAAATTTTAAGAGTATATGTTCTTGTAACTCCATCATTTAATCTTCCAACTCCATTAGGAACTGAAGAAAAGGTTATTCTATTATTTGTTATTACACCTGTTTCAACTTCAGCTCCTGTAGTTAATATAGCCCCTTGAATAACAGTTGTCCAATCAGCAATTTCATTTCCGGCAGGCTGGTCAATAAATACATCTGTAAAAGTACATCTTTGACCTCCATTCGATTCTAAAGTGAAATCAAAATTTAGTGTTGCTTCTCCTTGCGTATCTATTATTTCAGAAATTGTAGCAGGTTCAGAGCCTGCCCCTGCTGTTAATACTAATGCTCTTGCCTTTGTATTTTTATCTTCAATGGTAAATATTATAGAGTTTTGTTCTTTTAAAAAGCTGGTTTCGATTTGTTGTGCTTTTTTATTGATAATACTAAAAGGAAAATGCCCTGTTGTAAAATTATTATTAACAATACCTAAAAGATAGGCTTTATTATTTTTCAATTTCCTATTTGTAATATCATTTAGGTCAATATTATATTTGAATTCAATTTTTCCGTCTTCAAGTAAATGTGCTTGGAATGCAAAATCTGCATTTTCCCACTGCACAATAATATTATCATTATTTCGCTTAATGGAAACATTGTAAGTTTCCGTTGCCTCGTATTTATTGATAAATAATAAGGGGGAGATAAAAGAATTTACTTGTCCTTTTCCTGCAAGTTCTTCTATACTTATGTTTTCATCAAAACTAAGCCAACCCTCATTGCTAACAAAAATATATCCATATTCCTTTTCATTAAAAAGAATAGGAAATCCTGTTTTTACATGCTGTAATTCATTATTTGTAAAAATAATTTTTTCTGCATTTTCTATTTCTACATAGTCTAGCCCTTCTATTTTGTGGCTGTAATTCTGCGAGTTTACAGAAGTTTGAGTTACAAGAATAATAGCAAAGAGAAGTATAAACTTTCCTGCCAAAGGTAGTAATTTTTTCATAATGTTTAAGGGGGTTAAAAGGTTGCTTAAAACAGTCTTTATATATATGTAGATGATTAAATATGAATTTTCAAAAAATTATCTTTTTGTTTATTTTTTGCAAATATTTGTGTGTTTTAATTTACGACGAAAAGATATGAGAATCTCAATACATTAATTAGAAAGGAATGATTTTTCATAAAATTTAGGGGGCTAAATATTCTAAAAAGTTGCTCCTTTTATATATGTTCAAATATTTTTTTCTTATTTTGCTGTATAAATTGTGAGTTGAGTATTGCACAAAGGAATGATTTTTTATAAAATTTAGGGGGCTAAATATTCTAAAAAGTTGCTCCTTTTTATATGTTTATTTTTTTTTCTTATTTTGTTATACAAATTGTGAGTTGAGTATTCACAAAGAAAGGAATGATTTTAATCAAATTTAGGGGGCTAAATGTTCAAAAAAGTTTTTCCTTTTTCAGTCTCCAAATATATGTTAATTTTTTCTAAATAAAAAAATCTTTTTTTAATTTATTATTATTTTTACAATTAACAATCTGAAAGACTAAAAAAAGCAAAAAAAGGTTGCATGGAATTCTATTTTTTTTGCATTTTTAATGTTTTATAACATTTTTCTTGTTTTTTTGAAAAATTTAGCCCAAACTATCCACATTATTATAATTATGCCATAGGTTAGATATTGAAAAACAATGTGGTGGTTAAAATCAAGTTGGTGTCGGCAACAATTATCAGTAATAGCGAGAGCCATTATTCTAAAAATATTAACCATAAAGAAAACAGAAATACCGGCAGGAATATACCAAAGTTTGGATTTTATTTTGGCAGGATATGCAAGAATAAATCCTGCAAATAGCCCTATTACGTTTCGTCCCAAACAGCCTCTATCTAAATGAACACCGTAAGAACCGATTATTTTTATGGTTTTTCCATAAATTTCTACCTCATAGCCAATAATATTTAGAAAGATTTTAGATACTACCAACTGACTTAAAGTGAGTTGATAAGTAATTTCTTCGTAAAAATAATCTATGAAATTTTTATCTCTAAAAAAGCTGTAAAACAGATACCAAACGGCAAATAAAAAAACTACATTAATAGCCAATCGTATAAATTGATGTAGTTTAAAATACTTATTTCTATTTTTAGATAAGAAAGTCATGATAAAATTATTGTATTTTTGTATTGCTTTATTCTAATTTAATAATAAAACAATACAACAATTTATTTGAGTGTGTAACATATTGGGGGGAGATGTTACAAGTTGCAGGTTGCAAGTTTCGCAAAGCGAAATAACAACAGTTGTTTTTTGCAACAAACAAAACAATTAATTATAATTAATTATCGCATTGCGAAACCTGAAATATGTAACTGCAACCAAACTCCCCCGATATGTTACACACTCAATTTATTTTAATGTAAATGTGCAATTTCACAATTAATAATTTCTTTTGTTTCGTCGTTGTAGATAAATGCAACAACCTCGCAGTTATCGGCTACCCATTCGCTATCAAGTGTAATATTTAGAGTTTTAGTATCCTCATCGTTGGTTGCTAGGGGATTAGAAAAAATAGGTATTCCAAAAGTTTCTGTTATACCAACTCTTAAAACATGGTTATGTTCATAATCTTCTATTGGTTCATTCATTGTGGCTTGTTTTGCAATAATTTTACTCTCCAATAAATAAACTACTAATTTTAAATCAGCACTAATATCAGCAAGTGCTGTATTTTTCACTTCTACCTCAAGTGTGTTATCTGCGGAAATATAAGTATTTGCAATTTCTATTTTGAGTTCCGGCTCAGTATCAATAAGTTTATCTACTTCTGCTACCCATGCCGAAAAAGGAATTTTACTACTTTTTTGAAAGTGATTTACCAAACCACTAGGAACATCAGAAACTTGAAATTCCACATAAATATCATGCCCCGTCTCTGTTCTAAAATCGGTAGGATAACCATGACTTGGGTCTGGATCTGCAAAACCACCTAAATGAATTGCTATTGGCACTATTTTTTCGTTGTAGATAGTTCCTAATTGTTTTATAACATCGTGTGCTTCTGGACAATTCGTACACGTATGTCCAGTAAAATCCATTATTAGCATTTTACGAACTACGGTTTCAACTGTGTCTTCTCCTCCATTGCTGGAAATGGTGTCAGATGTAAAATAATTATCATCGTAACTGACTTCGGCAATATCGCAAGCTGCAAATGATAGGATAATTAATAAAATTGGAAGTATTTTTTTCATGATTTTAAAAGTTTGGTATATAAATCTGTAATATTAATGTTTGCGTATTTAATCATTTTTGGCACAAGACTTTCGGAGGTCATTCCAGGAATTGTGTTTACTTCTAAAAAATAAAATTTATTGTCATTTAAAATATAATCTACTCTAACAAGTCCAGAACAGTTTAAATGTTTGTATATTTCGGTTGATATCTGTTTGCATTCGTTTGATAACATTTCATTTATTGGTGCAGGCACAATTTCTTGATTTAGCTCTGAATTGTATTTTGCTTCGTAGTCAAAAAATTCATTTTTGCTAATTATTTCGCAGAGCGGAAATGTTTGAATTTCTCCATTTATTTTTGCCAAAGCACAGGTTATTTCTCTTCCTTTTATAAATTCCTCAATAATTACCTCATCAGATTCTGTAAATGCGTGTTCTATTGCGGTTTTTAATTCGTCTTCTTTTTTTACTTTGGAAATTCCAAAACTTGAACCTCCTGCATTTGGCTTCACAAAAATAGGTAACGATAATTTTTCAATTATTTCATTTGTTATTATAGTCTCATCTTTTCTTATTAGCAAAGATTTTGCCATTTTTATTTCGTAATTTCTTAAATAATTATTACAATAGAATTTATTAAAAGTAAGCGACGAAGCTAAAACATCTGAACCAACATAAGAAATATTTTGCATTTCTAAGTATGCCTGTAAAATTCCATTTTCACCTGGAGTTCCATGAATTAAAATTAATGCCTTATCAAATTTTATTTTTTCATTTTCTATAATTATTGAAAAATCAGTTTTATCAACTTCTGAATTATTATTTTCACAAATCCATTTTTCTGGCAACATCAAAATTTCATATACATTGAATTTTTCACCATCAATAATAGAGGCAATATATTTTCCACTTTGTATAGATATTTGATATTCAGAAGAATAACCTCCATAGATTACTGCAATGTTTTTCATTGAGTTTTTGAGTTGTCGTGTTGATAGTTATTTAGTTATCGTGTTACGAGTTTTTGAGTTACGAGTTTTTGAGTTACGAGTTTTTGAGTTGTCGTGTTAAGAGTTTTTGAGTTGTCGTGTTACGAGTTATTGAGTTGTCATGTTTTGAGTTATCGTGTTTTTTGTTCTATTTCTTTTTACGCTTTGCGTAACTCAAAAACACGATAACTCAAAACAAATCTGCGATAACTGTTCTGCTTGCTTGCACTTTTTGATTTAATTTAACTTTTATTTTTGCATCCAATGGTAAAATAATATCCACTCGTGAGCCGAATTTTATAAAACCGTATTCTTTTCCTTGACGAGCTGTATTATTGGCTTTTACATCACAAATTATTCGTCTTGCTACTGCTCCTGCAATTTGTCGTGTGAGAATTTCGTGTCCTTTTGTGTTTTCTACAACTACAGTATTTCTCTCGTTTAGCTCTGATGATTTTGGGTGTTTTGCTAATAAAAATTTCCCTTTGTGATATTTTGTGTATTTTACCTTTCCTGTTGAAGTAAATTTATTAGAATGAACATTGTAAATCGACATAAATACAGAAACTTGAATTCTTTTATCGTTAAAATATTCAGTTTCCTCAATCTCTTCTATTGCAACAATTTTACCATCGGCTGGGGATAGAATAAAATTTTCGTTCTCTACAATTTCCCTTTTCGGATTTTTGAAAAACTGGACTACCATACCAATCAAATAAATTGAACTAACATTAAGTATAATATTGGCTATCATATTTTTAGAAACATAGGCAAAAAACACTATATTTAACAAAATAACAAATAAAAGTGTGATGGATATTGGCTTTATGCCTTGTTTGTGTATTCGAATCATTTTTTTCAAGTTTTGAAATTATGAAATTATGAACTTTTGAAGTTAATTTTACGCTTAGCGTAATTCAAAACTTCTGAATTTCAAAACTTCAAAATTTAAGAATTATGTAAATTACAAAAAATGGGACTGTAAATATTGCACTATCAAATCGGTCGAGGATTCCTCCGTGTCCTGGCATTATTTTTCCCGTGTCTTTTATTTTTAGCGTTCTTTTGAACATTGATTCTACAAGGTCGCCAAAAACTGCTCCAAATGAGACTATTGCAGATAATATTAACCAGTCGTAGATTTTAAAAATATCAAAAATATAAAATATTGCTACCGACGTAGCAAGTGCAACAACTCCCCCTCCAATTGTTCCTTCCCAGGTTTTTTTTGGAGAAATTCGTTCAAAAAATAAGTTTTTGCCCATGAGAGAACCTACAAAATATGCTCCAATATCGTAAGACCAGATTAACATAAAAAAGCCTGCAAATATTTTGGAGGTATATTCATTATCAGTTACTTCTGGAAAAATAAGCAAATTGAATAACGAAAAAGGGACGGCAATATAAATTATCCCAAAAAATGTGTAGGCAATGTTTTCTAATGGTTTGGATTTTTTAAATAATTCTATTGCAAATATTGGAAAT
Organism: Bacteroidales bacterium; assembly: GCA_029932195.1. GTDB lineage: Bacteria > Bacteroidota > Bacteroidia > Bacteroidales > JAOZQN01 > JAOZQN01. The sequence goes on from JAOZQN010000120.1 coordinate 10,703, forward strand.
ATTAGTGCTGGGAGTATAAATACTAATTTTGGTGGTATTAAATTTTGGACAAATAGGTATGTAAAAATAAATAGTCCGACCGAAAATATTGTTGCAATTATTTTGTGAGGTTTTATTTGTTTTTGCTCAAATAGTGTGTAAAACTCCCATATTGCAACTATCATAAAGACAGAAAATACTACAGCAAAAACAATTTGATGTATAAAAACTCCAGCAACAAAAATTAGCAAAAATATTGCAGCCGATAAGATTCTTAATTTTAAGTTTTTACTATTCAATTTAGACAAATTAGAAAGGGTGAAATCTTTTGTTATAAATTTAAAAATCTATATTTTTATGTAATTCTTTAACTAAATCTTTTGACAATTTGGTTATTTTCTGCACTTGTTTTACACTCATATTAGCTTGCAACATTGCTTTTGCACTATTAATTATTGTTTCTTTATTGGTTTCTAATTCTTTTTTATTTTCTTTTAATTCTTTTTTATTTTCTTTTAATTCTTTTTTATTTTCTTTTAATTCTTTTTTATTTTCTTTTAATTCTTGTCCAAGTTCTTTTTTTGCTTTTGCAAACCCTCGTTTATAATCCATATCTACTTGTTTAAGATATTTTTCATTGTAGTCGCAATAATCTTCGGCTTGTTTTATGTCTTTTTCGGGGACAAACTGGACACTTAATAGTCGCATTATTTCATCAAAAATATCATTGTCTTTGTATTCATAAAAATCTGATTTTGAATTATTTTTATTTTTTGTTTTTTCTGCAAAATCAAACCAGCGGAAATATTTTTGTTGTCTATCATTTTTTATTATTTGACGTTGTAAAGCATATATCATTTTATTATCTTGCAAAAAGGTTAAGCCTTTTTCATTGTTATTCAATAAATTAATTAGTTCTTGTCTTGTTTGTTCTAATTTTTCTTTATTGCTCCACAAATTTTCGTTTAAAATAAAATCTTTTGTGTCTTCGGGCAAAACAATATAATTTACGTATTCTTTTGTTATTTTAAAAGAATCATCTACAAACCAAAGTATTGTTATTGTGGGAGTTAGTGTAGAATAATCTTTTTCTTTTTTTAGCTTAAATTCGCCAGTGCTACGGTTTCGAACAAGCCGTTCTCGCATAGGCATGTTTTCTAATTGCAACAAAGTATTCGCACAATGATATAGATAAAAACGTTTAACGACATCGTATTTATACCACTGTTGCATTTCTACTATAAAATGTTGTTGGTCGGCTTTGCCTACGCAGTCAAAGCGGAGTTCACGAGAAGTGTTGGTTACATTAAAGTCTTTGTCAAAAAGTTCTATACTCTCTATTTCTATACCCAAAAAATCTTCTAAAAATTGTTTGGTTATTCTTGTATTCGAAAATACTTTCTTAAAGTAGCGGTCGTATGTTAGGGGTAGAATTTCCATAATATTGTTATATTTTAATTTTTTATAAAAATAAAAATGTAAATATAGTTTATATTTTCCACACAAACAAAAATAAATATTAACAAAACAAATAATGTGCTTATTATTAATTTATTATAAAAAAAGCTATCATATTTAATATGAGTGTGTAACATACCGGGGGGAGTGTTACAGGTTGCAAGTTTCGCAAAGCGAAAGAAAAATGATTGTTTTTTATGAAAAATACAAAAAATAATTATAATAAATCATAATTTATAATCGCATTGCGAAACCTGTAACATGCAACCTGCAACTAGACTCCCCCAATATGTTACACACTCATTTAATATGATAGCTTTTAATTTTTATAATCTTTTTTTGCTAATATACTGGTCTGAAATTATATGATTTTATTTATTTAAAAGTATCTATAATCGTTTGAAAAACTCCGAGGATTTTATCTACTTCGTTCAAATAATATTTTTTTTTGTCTATAAAAAGGTCTTTTTCGCAGAGTTTTAGAAATAGCCAGTCGTCTCCCGTTGTAACACAGCCGTAAATACAATCAATGTTTGTATTGTCTTTTTTGTTAAATAGATTGGCGGCGTGCATTTGTGCTACACATTGTGGAATGCCAAGTTTTATATCGTGTTCTTTTGCTTCTACTATATGAAAAATAGGACTTTTTAAACTGTATCGTCCTACATCTTTGCTGATAATAAAATCGCATTCGCCGTTGAGGTCGTTTTCTGGTTCTACTTCTAAATTGTTTCCGGAAAAAAGTGTGATAAAATCTTTGTTGAGTTTTACTAACTCTGTGAGTATTGGCGAAACAATGGTTTCGGATTTAGATTTTTCGTTTTTAGAGCGTGTAAATGAACTATATAACAAAGTTGTTTTTAACCATTGGCTTGGTTCTACGGGGGTAATTTTTTCAAATAATTTTTTTTCAAAAGAAATTATTTCGAATTTGGTTTCTATTTGTCCAATGGTTTTAAAATTACTGTATGCCATTTTTATTTAGTATTTTAAATTCATATTTTAAAAACTGTAAATTTAGTCTAAATTTTTTATACAAACAAAAATAAATATTTTTAAATTAAAAACAAGACTATTATATCTCTAAAGTTTTTGCCTTCATTTTATATTGATTATCAATAATTTATAAAATTAATT
>JAOZQN010000689.1 GCA_029932195.1 Bacteroidales bacterium
AATTGAGGTCTTATTTATTATTGCACCAGCGGTGCAATAATTGATAGAAATATATCTGATTATAACGGATTTTGTTGAAATTGTAATAACTTTATTTATAATGAATTATATAAAATATAAAGGGAAAAAATCCGTGAAAAATCCGTTCAATCCGTGTTATCTGCGTTCCTATTAATTGAACAAATAGGTATTAGGAAGCAAAATAGCTAATAGTCAGCGATTTATAATTTCAACAAAATACGTTATAATCAGAATATATATAATTTAGTAAACGTACCATCTCGAGGTGTAATATTCACATTATCAATTAATTCTATCGTTATTTTGCACCGCATGTGCAAAATAAGATAGATGAAAATATTTGTTGTTTGAAAGGGGGGTGTTTATTTATTAAAATAAATAGCCCTTGATTATCTATATGAGCTTACTTTATTATTAATTCGTGTGCAACCTTTTTACCAACAAAAAAGTCTGGTAAGTGAAAGAACAAAAATGGAAGAGAATCTGTTAATAAAAAAATGTAAAAAAGCTAATCGGAAGGCTCAAAAATATCTTTACGACCAATATTCACCTGTTATGTTTGGAATTTGCATTCGATACAGCGACAATATTAATGATGCCGAAGATATTTTACAAGAAGGCTTTATCAAGATATTTTCATACATCAATAATTTTGAAGGAAAAGGCTCTTTTGAAGGTTGGATGAAAAGAATTATGGTAAACACTGCAATAACTTCTTATCATAAAAACCTGAAACACAAATACCACTCGGATATAAATGATGTGCAGGAAATTAATTTTAAATATAGTAACTTTTCCGATGCAAATTTTACGCAAGAAGAATTACTCAATGTAATAAAAACTATTCCACAAGGATACAGAACAGTCTTTAATATGTATGCCATAGAAGGTTACAAACATAAAGAAATAGCTGAAATACTTGAAATAGACGTAAATACATCAAAATCGCAATATCATAGAGCAAAAAAAGTAATACAAGAAAAATTAAAACAATTACAATAGGATAATTCGGCGTTTTTCACGAGTGCCAATTTCGGCGTTACTTTTGAAATCTTAAAATGCTCATTTACAAAGGTAAACTTCAATTCTAAAATTACAAAAAAGCCTTGAAATTGACACCCGTGAAAAACGCCGATAATTCTTAGTTTTAAATGTTAATTCTGATAATTGGTTTACTCTTTGTGATGAGAAAATTGTAAATCAAAAATCGTAATCAAAAAATCGCAATGAAAACAATAGAAAAATTATACAGGGAATCTTTTGAAGATTATAAACAACAACCAGACTCTAAAAATTGGAAAAGTATTGAAAAAAAAATATCCAAACCAAACTTTTTTAGATTCTCAGCAACAAGTTTTAATATTTTCTATCTTGTTGCAATAATTATTGTAACTGGCTTAACTGTAATTATTGTAAACCAGACCAATACTACAGATAAAATTATTGCAATAAGCGAAAATTCAAATCTAATTTTAAATAATAAGAAAATAGATATTTCAGAAAATCAAGAAAATATAATTATTGAAAATATAGAAGACCGTAATTCTAAAAATAAAATAATAACAAGTGAGATAGCAGATAATCAAAGCGTTGAAAATACAAATGTTAAAATAATAAGCGGAACTTCTGATGTAAAAAGTATTAAAATAAATGAAACAACAGAAACAACAGAAACAATTGCAAAAAAACTCGAAAAAATAAAATTACAGACAGTAGCAAACTTTAACATTTCATTATTAGATGGTTGTGCACCTCTAAAAGTAGATTTTACTAATAAAAGTCAAAACTATAATTCGATAGACTGGGATTTAGGAAATGGTGTTATTTCAAATGAACAAACGGTTACCTATACTTATACCAAACCTGGAGTATATATTGTAAGCCTCACTGTTACAGGTGATGATAATACTCAACAATTATACGATACAATAATTGTTTACAACAAACCAACATCTGAATTTGACATAAATAAGAATAATATTTATAAAAATGAAAATGTAGAATTTGTAAATAAAAGTGATAATGCAAACAGATACTCTTGGATTTTTGGTGATGGTAAATCGTCTTTTGAGGAAAATCCTACACATAGCTACAACAATACTGGCGATTACGAAGTAAAACTTATCACAATATCAGAAAATCAATGTTCCGACACCGCCTCATTTGACTTGATAGTTAAAAAAGATGATACAAAAATAATTTTCCCAAATGCAATAAGACCAAATTTAGCTGGCGGAACAGGTGGTTATTATTCTACAAATAACACTAAAGGCAATGTATTTCACCCAGTTACAGAAGAAAATATTGACAATTATGTATTAAGGGTGTATGACAAAACTGGACTTCTTTTATTTGAGAGCAAAGAAGTAAATATAGGTTGGGACGGATATTATAAAAACAAACTTATGCCAATTGGAGTTTATATTTACGAATCCAAAGGAACTTTTGAAAATGGGGACAACTTCTACTATAAAGGAGATATTACTCTAATTCACAGCCAACAACGGTAATTTTCAGGAATCATCAAACCAATAAAAAAGCGAGCTATAAATAGTTCGCTTTTTTATTTAAAGAATTTGGCGTTTTTCATAAGTGCCAAATACCTACGGCATGTTATTTTTGATTTTTTAAAATACTCATTTACAGAGGTAAACTTTGTTTGTAAAATCCATTTCCACCTTGATTTTGGCAAAAATACACCTCTCGGAGTGGACTCAATTTTAGAGAAGAAGCTAAAGTTAGCAAAGAGGGCTAACAATATGAAAAAAGAATGGCAATAACCTTCCACCTGTGCAATCAAAAAAAGATATTTGTAATTATAAAGAAGAATATTTAATATTCGATAGTGATAAATATTTAATTCTATTCTAAAATAGATGACTATCAACGTTTTTGTTACCATAAAAGAAATAAAAGGGCATAAAAGTTTTATTTTTCTTTTATTTTCTTTTAATGCTTTTATGGCAGCAGTTCTCATTTTGACTGTAAGTATGTTAAAATCAGGATAAAAAAAAGTA
>JAOZQN010000121.1:0-9392 GCA_029932195.1 Bacteroidales bacterium
CTTCAATTCTAAAATTACAAAAAAGCCTTGAAATTGACACCCGTGAAAAACGCCTTAAATAGTTTTATACAAAAATAATACAATTTTTTAAAAAAAAGAATATTTTTTTTTTCAGAAACAATTTCAGACAAACAAAACAGCACATAAAAACCTCATTCATAAATAATTACATCTAAAAACGCATGTAATACTATTATTAATATTTTATTGTTCCACTATTCTGGACTTAAGAACAACGTTTTTTTATTCTCTAAATTGTAGTATTTTTGGAAAATTCTAAATTTTTGTTGTGGTAAAGAATAAAAACTTTAAAGGGCACTCCTATAAACCCAAAACTCTGCGTTGAATACAAATTTTAAAACACTTATCTACAATAAGTAAACTCCGCTTGGAAAATCTGTATTCGCCTTAATTTTGGCAAAAATATACTTGTCGGAGCGGACTCAAAATTTCAAGTTCTTTTCTTATAAGAAAACTTGACAACAAAATATTTCAAAACTAAAAAAAGACACAAATGAAAACACAAACACATGTAGTAACAGGAGCTTTCGGATATTCTGGTAAGTATATAACTTTTAAACTATTAGAGAAGGGAGTAAAGGTAAAAACAATCACAAATTCGGTAAAACGGTTTAACCCTTTTGGTGAAGAAGTAAAAGCATTTCCTTTTAATTTTGACAATAAAGAAAAATTGGTTGAAACACTCAAAGGAGTAGATGTTTTGTATAATACTTACTGGGTAAGATTTAATCATAAATTATTTAAACATGCTGATGCTGTGGCTAATACAATAATTTTATTTGAGGCAGCAAAAGAAGCTGGAGTAAAAAAAATTGTCCATGTTAGTATCACGAATCCAGATAAGAATTCTCATCTTGAATATTTTAGCGGAAAAGGTGTTTTGGAGGAGACTTTAATAAATCTTGGAGTCCCCTACTCTATTTTACGACCAACGGTAATATTTGGCAAAGAAGATATTTTGATAAATAATATTGCTTGGATGATTAGAAAATTTCCATTTTTTGGAGTTTTTGGCGATGGAGAATACCGTCTGCAACCTATTTATGTTGATGACTTGGCAGAATTGGCAATAAATGAGGGGCAAAGTATGGATAATAAAATTATTGATGCAATAGGTCCAGAAACTTTTACTTACAGGGGACTTGTGGCAAAAATTGCCGAGTTAATCGGCAAAAAACGAAAAATAATATCGCTTTCGCATGGTATGGGATATTTTCTTGGTTGGATAGTGAGTAAAATTGTTGGCGATGTGCTTATTACAAAAGAGGAAATTGACGGATTAACAGCCGATCTACTTTATACAGAGTCTAAACCAGCAGGAAAAACAAAATTAACTGATTGGATTAAGGAAAACGCCCAAACCCTTGGAAAAGTGTATGCCAATGAGCTAAAAAGACGAAAAGACAGAGAACGAGATTATGTAAAAAAGTAGTTTTTTGAGTCCACTCCAAAAAGCATTTTTTGGTCAAACCTGATATTGGATATAAGGCAAATTAAAAATAATAATTAACCATTTAACTTGTTCTTTTAACTTCTAACTTCTTCAATAAATACTTAAATATACTTATATTCACGCATTTATTGAATTGTTAGAAATTAAAATAACTGCCTTAAATTGGATAATTGAGTCCACTCCGAGAAGTCTATTTTTGTCAAAATCAAGGCATAAATTTTTTTTTCAACCACAGTTATCTTATTGATAATGAGGATTGAAAAAAGATTTACAACGCCGAGTTTGGTAAAAAGAGGCTTTTCGGAGTGGACTCATAGTTATTAATTTTAATTTGCCTAAATTTAAAAATACAGATTTTATAAACACAATGAGACATGCTCATTGTGTTTATAAAATCTGTATCCGCCTTGATTTTGGGAAAAATACACTTCTCGGAGTGGACTCATAATTGTCAATTTCATACTATTTGGGTAATTGTATTTGTAATTATCTTATTATAAGTATTTTATAATGCTTTTTTAATAGTATATAAGTAAAATTAATTTTATAAATTATTGATAATCAATATAAAATGAAAGCAAAAACTTTAGTTATTTTATATACTTTTTTATAATATTTTTTAAAACCTCCTCTCTTATAGGTTTACTAATAAAGTCGTTGCAACCTGCTTGCATTGCCTTGTCTTTATCTACTCTTGTGGTATATGCTGTTTGAGCAATAATTGGTAAACTTGGACGATTTTTTTTAATTTCTGTTGTTGCTTCGTAACCATTCATTATTGGCATTTTTAAATCCATAAGAACTAAATCTATATTAATATCTTGTTTGCAGACATCAACAGCTTCTTTTCCATTTTTTGCGTGTATAGTTTTTATATCAAAATCTAACTCTTCTAACATTGTATCTAAATACAAACTGTTTATCTCTTCGTCTTCAACAATTAATACAGTATGTTTGTGTATTTGTTTTATTGCTTTTGGGTTTACTGGTTTGTATGGAATCTTAACAGTAAATATTGCACCTTCTCCTTTTTTAGATTTTAGACTTATCTCTCCTCCAAGTAGTTCTGCATTTTCCTTTGCTATTGACAAACCAAGTCCAAGTCCACCAAATTTCCGAGACAATCCTTTGTCTGCCTGCGAAAAGCGATTAAAAATCACACTATGCTTGTCCTCGTCTATACCTATTCCAGTATCTTTTACATAAATTTCTAAATTGCTGTTTTTAAGTTCATAAGCAAGTTCTATGAATCCTGAACTTGTAAATTTTAAAGCATTTTCTAATAAATTACTTAATATTTTTCGTAGCCTTGTTTCATCAATATGTATTGTGCTTTGGTCGTCTGATAATCCTTTTTTTAGATATAATGGTATTTGTTGTTCTTTTGCTTTTATATCAAAAACGGAGAAGAGGTCTAACAACATATCATTAAGGCATATTTTTTTTTCTAATGGTTGGACTTGTTTTGTTCCAAGCCTCGAAATTTCCAATATATCATCTATAATTCTAAGCAACTGGTTTCCACTACTCTGAATTATATTTATATATTGTGTCTGTTTTTCTATTGTTATGCCTCTCTTTTTTAGAAGGTCGGAAAATCCAAGTATCCCGTTCATAGGTGTTCTAATTTCATGCGACATATTATTAAGGAATTCTGTTTTTAACCTGTCGCTTTCTTCTGCTTGTTCTTTTGCTATTATTAAGTCTTGCTCTGCTTTTTGACGGTCTGTAAAATCTTCATAAATACTTAAAACACCTGTTACTAAATTTTCATTATCTAAAATAGGAGTTAATATATAACGAATATATCTATGCTTACTCCATTTTGTTTCATAGAATGTTTCTCCTTCAATAATTTTCTTTTCTTCTATACATTTATTAAAAACTTCTGGAAAGCCTACTTTTTTTAAATTTTTGAACTCTAAGGCATTTACTTGTTTTGTTTGTTCTATTGAACCAGAACCAAGTATTTTTAGGACTTGTTTATTTATATTAATTGGATTTCCTTTTGTATCAAAAATTATTATACCTAATGGAGCGTATTCAAAAATGTTTTTAAATTTAGCTTCGCTTTCTTTTAATCGTTCTTTAGATTTTATTAACTCTTCGTTCTGAGTTTTATACTCTTCATTTAATGCAGCATACTCTTCATTTTGTTTTTTTAATTTTTGTTCGGATATTTTTCTTTCAGAAATATCTCTCATTGTTCCTTGTCCTGCAAGTTTTCCTTTGTATCTTATTAGTTTTCCATTTATCTCAACATCAATTAATTTTCCTGATTTGTGAAGTATATAGGTATTAAAGTTTTTTATTTCTTTTTTAAGAAAAACATCTTTTAATCTAACAAAATAACGAGGAATTTCTTTTTTAGGAGTAAAGTTAGTAAACGATTTTCCTATTAAATCTTTTGCTTTATAATCTAATATATTCTCAACTCTATCATTAAGAAACAACATTTTCCCAAATTTATCTACAATAAAAATTATATCTAAAGTGGAACGAGTTATATTTTCATATTGTTCTTTTGCTATTTCTGCCTTCTCTTTGGCTCTTTGTAAATTATCGTTTGTTATAATATATTCCTCATTAAGAGTAAGATAATCATCATTTTGTTTTTTTAACTTTTTTTCTATTTTCTTGCTTTCAGTAATATCAAGCACAGTTCCTATTGAACATATTGGATTTCCTTTTTCGTCAAAATCGGTATTACACTTTTCTAAAACATATTTTATTCCACCATTTTTCAGCAACAAACGGTGTTCTATTTCATAAGGTTGTTTGGTTTTTAGAGAATTTGTGTATGCAAAATTTACTTTATCTCGGTCTTCTGGATGAATATTATTAAGAAATACCTCGTAGCTTGCTCCAAGTTCTTGTGGTTTAAGGTTAAAAATACGATAAACTTCATCTGACCAAGTTAAATTATTTGTTATTAAATTTAATTTCCAATGCCCAAGATTTGCAATTTTTTGTGCTTCTTTTAATATTGTCTCATTATTTTTTAATCTTATTTGAGATTCTACTAATTCACTATTAGATTTCATTAACTCTTCGTTCATCTCTTTTATCGCATCAAATGATGCTGTAAGTTGCTCGTCTGCAGCTCGTATTTCTTCTGAAGAGTTTCTTAATTCTTGATTTTTTTCTTTTAATTTTGTCTCATTATTTTTTAATCTTATTTGAGATTCTACGAGTTCATTATTAGATTTCATTAACTCTGTGTTCATCTCTTTTATTGCATCAAATGATGCAGAAAGCTGTTCATCTACTGCTTGTATTTCTTCTGAAGAGCTTTCTAATTCCTGATTTTTTTCTATTAATTCTTTATTTAATTCATTTGCTTTAATTTTAGTTAAACCTGTTTCTGCAATAAAAACTGCGAGTTCGGATAAATAATCCATTATTTCTTTAACTTTTTCTTCACTTATGATAGGGACTTTATCTAATGCTGCGAGATATTTTTTTTTGTTAAAGCCAAAAACTTCTGCTTGTTTTTCAAATCTTTTTCTGTCTGGTTTTTGCATTAATAATTGTCCTGTTACAAGATTTGCAACATGCTTACCTTCAAATATTATGGGCGTAGCACAATCATATAAACCGTGTTCGCATTCTACTATTTTAACCGATTTGACTTGTTCTAAATTTTCAAAAAGAATTTTGTTACTTTTTTTACAAATTTTACATGCCTCCTCGTCTGCTCTATGAAAATTCACACAGATGTCATGCCAACCAGTTTTTATTAAAAGTTCGAGAGTATTATTATCTACCAGTCCGATAGTAAAATTTGTAGATTTAGAAAACTTCTCGCAAATTTTTGTTAGTTGTTCAATATCAACTATATCAGAAAAAGTATATTTATTATATATCAAGTTGTTGTTTTTCATTTTTTTTACAATTTAGTAGAGACGCTACATGCAACGTCTCTACATAAAAAATTCGTTTTTTTTTATAAAACTCCAACTGCCTGTAATATTTGCCAAAGGACATAAGCTACATAAATTCCGATAAAGAATAGTCCTATGCCTTTTCCTATTTTCCATTTATTTAGGATAAAGGTGAGAAGTAAAACAACTACCGTTCCGAACAAAATAAATGAAGAGGTAAATATATTATCTATAGACTTTTCATCAATTTTAATAACTTCACCAGAAATAAGTATCATAATAAGGAAAGGTAAACCAATTCCTACGAGAATATCAAAAATATTTGAGCCTATTCCGTTGCTAACTGCCATTCCACCTTTGTTCTCTTTGGCAACAATAATTGACGAGAATAAATCGGGGACAGAAGTTCCTACTGCAAGAACTGTTAGTCCTACAATTACGGCTGGTATGTTTAATATTGCTGAAATTTCTACCGCACTTTCTACCAAAACCCAACTTATGCCGGCAATTATTAATATTGAAACAAAAAATACAATATAAAAATGTTTCATAGAAGGGAATATTTTATCTAAAATAAAATCTATTGGCATAAATATTTTCTTCCAACCAGCTTCTTTTTTTGGTTCTTCTATTTCATTTTTCTTTTTAGCTTCTGTATCTGCTTCAAGTTGTGCAAGTTCTAATTCTATTTTGTTTGGAGGAAACATTTTTCGCCAAAATATTACTACAACTACATAGGCAACATAAACAACAAGAAATACAACAGTCTCTACAACTCCAAAACTTCCGATAAAAAAGACCCCTATTAATAATGCTACTGCTACGGAATAGAAAAATACGTCTCTCATTACAGGTCTCCAAGCAAGTTTTGATTTTTTCACAAGTCCCACAGCACCAGTTATTACCAATATGTTAAATATTGCAGAACCAACAATATTTCCTACTCCAAGTGCTTCGCTACCTTCTTCGGGGCTAATTATAGCAAACAGTGCGACAAAAAGTTCTGGTGCACTCGAACCTACTGCCATCAGCGTAGCTCCTGCTGCATCTGAAGACATTTTCCATTTTTTGGATATTATATCCAAAGATTCTACAAAATATTCGTCGCATACTTTGGCGAGAACATAAAAAGACAGTAGCAAGGCTACAAGGTATAATACAATCATGCTTTTTTATTTTTTATGTTTGAGTCGTCCACTCCGAGAAGTGTATTTTTGCCAAAATCAAGGCGGATACAAATTTGATAAACACAATGAGCATATCTCATTGCACTTATTGTAAATGAGTATTTTAAAATTTGTATCCAACGCCTAGTTTGGTAAAAAGATGCTTTTAGGAGTGGACTCATGTTTTATAATTTTCTGAAAAATAATTAACTATTAACCAGAAGCATTAATTATGAAAAATATAATTAGTAATATTACTATTGCTACAAAAATAGCAAGAGCTATTTTTATCCAACTGTAAGGTCTTTCTCCTTGAACTTCACCTGTTTGTCCATTTATCATGAAACGAAAAGCCTTGTCGTTGTAGCGATATACGCTAATCCAAAGTGGCAGTAAAATATGTTTGAAAGTTGTATTATTGTAACTAACATTTTTAGAACTAATTCGTTGTCGGTCGCCACCTATGTCGCTTTTTACAGTTTTTTCTATTGTTGGCTCCATTTTGTTTTGTGCAACTCCAAACCCTTCTTTTATATCTACCTGATAAGACTCTGTTTTAAAGCCCGTTAAAAACTTATTATCGTAAGGAATTAACTCTTTTAAATGCCAAGGCTCTAATTTATCTTGTAGTTTTACTGGCAAAGATTTACTTGCAACAACAAGAATATCATCAAAATTATTATAAACTCTTCCACTCACAGAAGTCCATCTTACTTTTGTAACTGTTCTTGTTTTGGATTCACCACTTGAATCGGTATAACTCTCTTCTACCTGATACTCTGTTCCTCGCTGACCACTGTAGTTTGTATTTGTATCCGAATCGTAAGTCCAATACGGGATATACATTCCTTTTAGTTTTCCAGTGCTTGCGTATTTTTTCAAATTATTGGGTGCCCACCAAAGTTTTCCAAGCCAAGTTTGGAACATTTCCTTTCCCTTATTTTGTTCTACTTTAAATGGAATTAATGCCGAAGGCGTAATTGCATTATGCGATTCTCCTTCGTTTGCCACCATTGGACTTCCACAAAAATCGCATTGCGACGAAACCACATTTGGATCAAAAGAAGTCTCGGCTCCACAACCACTACATTTTACTGTTGTTACTTGTTGCTGTGCAGACACATCAACCGTATTTTGTATAAAATCCTCATAATCAATCTCTCGAGTTGCCTCTCTTATTTTTGACTCATCTATAACTATCTCGTTCATTGTTCCACAATATTCACAATTTAAACTTGTAGTTCCTGGTTTAAATTTGAGTTTTGCTGCACAATTTTTACACGTAATTTCATTCTGATTGGTTTTGGTAATGTTTTTTTCATCCATAGTGTAGGTTGGTTTTATTTATTGTTGAATTGCTAAATTGTTTTATTGATAAATTGCTTAATTATTTTATTACTGAATCATAAACTGTTGCTTACTAAATTTAACAATACAGCAATAAAACAATTTAACCATAAACACTTATCTAAATAATTTTAAATAATCTTCAAAGACATAAATTTTGCCACGTTTGGCTCCTGTAATTTCTTTTAAAATATCAATTTTTTCCATATCCGAAATTATTTTGTATGCCGAAGCAGAAGATATTTCACATAATTTTGTTATTTTAGAAGCATCAATAGTTGGTTTTATAAATAATGAAGTTATTATTTTTTGAGCATTTCCCATTCGGCTACCAAATGTTTTTATTTTTTCATCTATCTGTTTTTGTAATTTTAATATTTTATCAAAAGTAGAAATACTTTTTTTTGCTGTTTCAATTACCCCTCTAAGAAAAAATTTAAACCATTTATTTATATCATTTTGCTCTCTAACTATTGTTAAATTATCATAATATTGATTTCTATTACGCTCCAAAAAATCGGATAAATATAAAACTGGTTGCTTTAAAATTCCGGATTTCACTAAATATAATGTAATTAATAGCCTACCTATTCTGCCATTGCCATCAAGAAATGGGTGAACAGTTTCAAACTGATAATGAATAAATGCTATTTTCAGGATTTCGGGGAAATAAGTTGTGTTATGTGCAAAATGTTCAATATCGCTAATTAGCTCTGGGATTGTAAGATGAGAAGCTGGAATAAAAGTAGCACTATCAATATTACTCCCACCAATCCAATTCTGACTTCTTCTAAATTCACCAGGAAGTTTATGTTTTCCCCTAACTCCTTGCAATAAAATTTCGTGTATTTCTTTTATCAACCGTGCAGAAAATGGCAATAATTTCATTCTTTCTACTGCCATGTTCATTGCTCTTGTATAATTTTGAATTTCGTCCCAATCATTTTGTTGTTCAGAAGAAATATCATCACGTTCTAATACAGCCTCGTCTATATTTGTTTGAGTTCCTTCTATTTTATTGCTTTGTGTTGCTTCTTTCAGCACGTGCATATTTATAAAAAGGTCTATATTTGGAATATATTCTGAATACATATCTAATTTTCCCAACAATCTATTTGCCTCTCCAAGAAGTTGAAGAAGTTCCATATCTTCAATATTCCAATCTTTATTTATCAGATTTGGCTGAAAGCTTTTGTAATATCCCTGATTTACATATATGCCAGCTTTAAAATTTTTCATAAATTATCTTAACCTTGATTATTAAAATCCTTATTTTAGTTTTTGACGGAAAACTAAAATAGTGATGTTCCTTATTTTAGTTTTCGTTCAAAAACTAAAATAGCGATGTTCCTTATTTTAGTTTTTCGTTAAAAACTAAAATAGCGATGTTCCTTATTTTAGTTTTCCGTCAAAAACTAAAATAGCGATGTTCCTTATTTTAGTTTTTCGTCAAAAACTAAAATAGTGATGTTCCTTATTTTAGTTTTTCGTCAAAAACTAAAATAGTGGGTTTCTTATTTT
>JAOZQN010000121.1:9492-13257 GCA_029932195.1 Bacteroidales bacterium
TTATTTTAGTTTTTCGTCAAAAACTAAAATAGTGATGTTCCTTATTTTAGTTTTTAACAATTAAACAATATTTTTCAATAATATTCTTTTAATCACAAATGACTTTAATAGAACCTTTCGACCAGTCGTTCATATTTCCTTTGCTCCAACTACGGCAGGAAGTTGGAAATTGTGATTGAAATCCGTTTGCAAAATTTCTTGTCTTAAAATCTCTGATACGCCGTTCGTCTTTCCATTTACTGTTGTTTATTATCGCAGGACCTTTAATATCCAATAAAACAGTGCCTTGAAAATTTTCTTTACTATAAAGAATTATTCTTGTTCCTTTGTCCACCGCAATTCCATCAAAAGTATATTTTACTGCTTTTGGAAAAGCTGTATTATTGTTTGGGTATTCGCCTTCGCCCACATACTCGCCATATTTATCAGGAGTATAAATTTTGCTAATATGCCCAGTAATAGGAATATCTGCAAGTAGTGTGCCTGAAAAATGTGCCCTACAATTTTTACGAGGTGGTTCTACATTTTTTGGTGGTGGCGGAACTTTAGTCATTGGAATTTGCCGTGAAGCCTCTCTTGCAAGCAGACTTACTTTTTTATTATTTATTGATGAATTATTTTTATTGTAACCAGTTTTTGTTGCAATAATTTTCACCTTATCACTTGCAATGAGTTCTGGAATTATAAAAATTCCTTCGTTGTTACTATATTGTGTGCCTTGCGATTTGTTATTTACAAAAATTTCATTTTTAACACCAGCAAGAGCAGAATTTGTTTCGGCATCAATATTTTTAAACGTATAACTTTTTGTTTTAGGACGAATATAAATTATTCTTTCCTTCTCATCAAATTCCACAAATTCAGATACTTTATAGCTTTTTGTAAGTGTATCGTGATAGGCAGTGTGGCGAACTTTTATTTGCATATTTTGAATAATACGAACATCGTCAAAAGCTCCCTTTCCTATTCCATTGGTGTTGGTTGTAGTTTTTACAGTGTCGTTTTTTACAATTAAATAAGCAGTAGCATTTGGCACGGTTTGTTTTGAATATAAGTCTTTTACAATAAATTTAACCATATCTGTTTTTGGTGTCAAATACAAAGTTCTGCGGTTCAAATCTATTGAAATATTTTTCACAGTGCTATTTATTGTATCGTTTTCGTAGCCATATTTACTTGCAATTAGCATAATATTATCCGAGCAAAACATTATATTGCCAAATTCCGACATTCCATGTGGGTCGGTTTTACTATTTGCATCAATATTTTTACCCGAAACAGTTAACGACATACTTATATCTGCATCAGGAAGTGGCTGTCTATCTGACTCATCAACAACCTGAAAATCATAAGTTTCCGAACGTGCAGGAAGTTTTAATATCTCTTCTTTTTTATGTTTTAAACTATGAAAAAGCGGCACAATACTATCTCCCATAAAACAGCCACCCGTAGCTATAACTTGCGATTTATCATCTGCATAAAATAATTTTGCAAAAAGGGTATATTTCACATCTTCAAAAACCACGATTCCATCATCGCCAGTTTTTCCTTTAAGTTTGTGAGTTTCCTGACTGGACAAACGCCTATCAATATACATAAACTGCACATCTGCATTGGAAAGAGCCGATTCACTTACAATGTCTACGGTTTTAAAAACGACATCTTTTTTCAGTCTTATCAATAAAATAAGTGGTAATAATAACAATAAAAATAGTAATAACCACCAGTAATTCTTCTTTTTAAGTTGAATAACATATTCATTTTTATTTTCCGAGTAGGTAAAATCTTCTTTTGCTTTCATTTAGTTTTTATTGTTTTATTTATTAAATTGACTAAAGAATAATTGTTATAAAATTATTTCTATTTCTTTTTTAAGAATAGGTAGATGGTTTATGATAATTGCCCATATTTGAGAATTTTCTATCTCATCATAGCCATGAATAATTTTATTTCTTGCATCTACAATTCTTCTAGCATTTGATATTTTTATATTAGGTTCTATTTGTAATAATCTATTCATGGCTTCTCCTATAATTTCAATATTTCGCTCTACAGCATCTTGTAACATTGGAGTGTTTTCATATTTTTTAAATATTTTAGTTTCACCAATGTAATCATCAATACTATTGATTGAGGATAAAATATCAAACAATAATTTTTTTGCTTTATTATCCATATATTAATTTTTTTGTCTCGTTTAATTCTTTGATAAAATATGGATTTTTTAACGATTTTTCTGTTACAATATCTATATTACGATTAAAAACATTTCTCAATTCGTCATGTAGATTCCACCAAAGTTCACCTTTTTCAAGAGGTTCTATCTCTTCTTTAAATTTTATAAGAAAATCAATATCACTATTTTCGTTAAAATTTTCAGTAAGAATTGAGCCAAAAATATATGCTTTTTCTATTTTATGCTCTTTAAAAAGTGGACGTAATATTTTATAATCTATAATTTTATTATCCATTTTATTCTAAGTTTTTTTCAAGAAATTATTTTTACTTTATAATTATTCATAAGCACCTTTTACTTTTATTTCGTAATCAGAAGTCATTATTTTCCCCATTGCTATAAGATGTTTTATTTTAAAATCTTTATCAAAAAGTATAATATCTGCATCTTTGCTGGCAATTATTTGTCCTTTTTGCTTGAGTTTAAGTATATTAGCAGGAGTAGAAGTAAGCACTTGAAGAGCAGTCTCTAAAGGCAAATTTTCTTCCACAACGGCATCTTTTAATTCACGTAAATTTGCTGATGGCAAGCCCATTTCAAGTTGCAGAAGTTCACCAGTTTCAGGGTCAAAATCGGGTAACGAACCACAGGCATCAGAAGTAAAAGTGATATGTTCAATTGGCACTCCGCTTTCTAATAAAATTTTAAGAGCTTTTGATGGCTTAATTTCGTATTGAGGAAAATATGGATACGAACTTGTAGTAATATCTATCCATCCTTTTTTTCCGTATTCTTTGGCATCTTCAAAGATATAATTATTTCTGTTACAATGAGTTGGAACGAATTGTTTAAAATTCAATTCGCTAATTTCCACTGCATCGTAAATTGGTTTAAATGGATTTTTAGCATCTCCCATGTGAATATTTACAACACCAGCTTTTCCTCCAAGCATCCCTCCTACCCTTGCATGTTCTGTAAGTCTAATCAGCTCATTAGTAGAAGGAAATGAAGTTCTATGGTCTGAAAGTGAAATTTCACCAACTCCAATAATTTCATCAATAAGAGCAATATCTTTTCCTACATCGCCAGTAATTGTTGGTGTAGGCACTTGATATGCACCAGTATATATCCACGATGAAACTCCTTCGCTTCGCAAAGCTTTACATTTCATCAGCACACTTTCTACGGTTCGGGTCATTCCATCTGTTCCCAGACAGCCAATTACGGTTGTTACTCCCGCCTCAACAAGCTGACTTAATTGCAGTTCTGGTGTTCTTGTGGCTGGTCCACCTTCGCCACCTGCTCCAGCTATATGCACATGTCCATCTACAAAGCCAGGAGTAAGTTTTAAACCCTCTGCTTCAATAATTTTAATTTTAACTCCTTGTGGAGCTTCTATATTATTTTCTATAGCAATAATTTTGCCACCAGCTATTAAAACATCTTTAATTCCAATATTTTGAGGTGCGAAAATATCTGCTTTTTTTATTAGTATCATCATTATATTAAGTTTTTAGTTTTTAATGTTGAGTCCCCCCTCCGACAAGTATCTTTTTGCCAAACTCGGCGTTGGATACAAATTTTAAAAT
>JAOZQN010000690.1 GCA_029932195.1 Bacteroidales bacterium
TTAATAATGAGCTTTAAATAAAGAATTTACAAACTCCGAAACTTCAGTAATTTATATATTTTTATATTTTAATTTTTAACCCTTTTTTATTTAATAGTCATGAAAAAAGTATTATCATTTATTATTTTGGTTGCAATATCAACGGGGATATTTGCACAAACGGAAGTAGAAGGAAATCAATCAGGATCGTGGACGATAGATAATTCGCCTTACAATGTTATTGGTGATATAACAGTTTCCTCAGGAGACGTTTTAATAATTGAATCAGGAGTAGAAGTTAATTTTCAAGGATATTATAAATTTAATGTTACAGGAAATTTACAAGCAGTAGGAACAGACAACCCAGAAACTGGTTGGGGAGGAATACGTGTAGATGTTGATAACGGAGATGATATTATTGCTTTGTCGTATTGCAGAATTGAATACGGTAAAACAGCTGGCGAATATCCAGATTTTAATGGAGGCGGTTTAGCATTATTTACTTCAAATGCTATTATTTCAAATTGTGTTTTTGCTGATAATACTGCCAATACTGGCGAGTATGGTTCTGGTGGAGCTATTTATGCAATAAACAGCGGAGATATTGAAGGCGAAACTTTAACCACAATCACTGATTGTAAATTTATTGGAAATAATTGCTACGGAGAAGGTGGTGCAATAAAATTTACTTCTGATGGTTATACCGAAATTACAAATTGTGAATTTGTTGAAAATGATTGCCTTTACGGTGGAGGTGCAATTTCATTATATTCAGTTGTTGGTACAAAAATGACTAATTGCCTTTTTGCAGATAATTATACTATGTACGCATCTGGCGGAGCAATTCACATGCTTGGTATGGGAAATTTAGCATTTTTTGAAAATTGCACAATTACAGGAAATGAAGCTGTTACCGGAGATGGAGGAGGAGTATATATTGTAAATGGAACTGTTGATTTTGTAAACTGCATTGCTTATAATAATTCTGCAGCATATGGTGGAACACAAGGCGATAATATTTATGTAAATCCTGATGGCTCTACAGCCGAAATAAATTATTGTAACTTAATTATGCCAGAATATGGTGCTACAGGTGCAAATAATATAAATGAAGACCCTTTATTTGTTGATGCAACTAATGGCGATTTTCACCTACAAGAAACTTCTACCTGTATTGATGCAGGAACAGATATTGGCTTGCCTTATTTTGGAGTAGCTCCAGATCTGGGTTGTTACGAACTTGGTTTACTTCAAGCTCCTTATGCAATTACTTACTCTCCAAATCCGAATGTTATATATGTGGAACTTGCTACCACTGTTTCGCTAACTTTTAACGAAGATATTACAGAAATAGATTTTAGTTCTATTGAAATAAAAGATGCTACAAATACTTCTGTTACAGGAGTTTCTGCTGTTTTAGAAGATGATAATAGAACAATTACTATTTCTCACGACGAATTTAATGAAGAAGAGGTTTATACTGTAATAATTCCAGAAAACAGTGTTCAAAACAGTGATTTAATTGGTAATGATGAAATAACTTGGAATTTTACAACAGGAATTATTGATAATATTTTAGAGCAAAATTCAAAAATAACTATTTATCCAAATCCAACAAATGGAATAATAAACCTGTCAGGTTTACAAAACTTAAAAGGTCTGAATTTTGAAATTACTGATATTTCAGGAAAAATAGTTCAAAATTTCAAAACTTCTGAACTTCAAAATTTGGAAACAATTGATATTTCAGAACTTAATTCAGGAATTTATTTTATAAAAATACAAACTGAAAATGAAATTTTTACAAATAAAATTATAAAAAACTAAAACTATGAAATATTCAATAATAATAATTTTTAGTTTGCTTTTTGTTATAATAAATGCAAGCTCTCAAATTGTGTTTACCGATGTTGAACCAGATTTAACAATAACCGAATTTGGACAAGGCTATTCTATTGACTTTGATAACAACGATAAAATAGACACACATCTCACATTACTAACTGGTGGTGATATTGTTTGGACTATGTTGCTTATTCCAGACGAAAATGAAGATGCTAATTATGTCGTAAATCAAGGAGGAAATGATGGTGGAGCAAAAGTTCTAAGTATTGGAGATGAGATTTCGCCAGCTTCTGATTTTTTTATTATAGGAGATGGTTGGGGAGACCTCCTCTACGGCTATTGGGTTGATGACGGAGAATATGGATACTGGACAGACACACAGACGGATAAATATCTCGGTTTTAAATTTGATATAGATGGTAGTTATCACTATGGCTGGGTGCATCTTTCTACAATTGTTCATGCAACTGATGATATGGAATTTACAATACATTCTTATGCTTATAACTCTGTGCCAAACGAGGCAATTTTAGCAGGCGACCAAGGGCAGGGAGTTATTGTTATTCTTCCAAGTCAAAACGAGACAGCTGTTGAATTTGATGCTGTAGTTTCTGTAAATTTTAGCTATGATATTTCAGAAGTTGATTTAAGTAATATAGAGATAAAAGACGATGCAAATATTTCTGTTACAGGAGTTTCTGCTGTTTTAGAGGCGGATAATAGAACTTTCACAATTTCGCATGATAATTTTGTGGCAAATATGACTTATACTGTAACAGTTCCAGAAAACAGCGTTCAAGATGATGAACTTAATGGAAATGAAGAAATTGTTTGGAATTTTACAACTATGACTCCTGTTGCTCCTTCTGTGATTACTTATTTGCCAATCCAAGATGCAACAAATGTAAAACTTGATGCGATAGTATCTATAACATTTAATGAAGATATTACAGAAATGGATTTTAATGGAATTGCAATAAAAGATGCTGAAAACATTACTGTTACAGGTGTTTCCGCTGTTTTAGAAACAGATAATAGAACCATTACTATTTTACACGATGAGTTAGCAGAAGATGTTGTTTATACTGTAACTATTCCAGAAAATAGTGTTCAAAATATTTATTTACTTGGTAACTTAGAGACAATTTGGAGTTTTAGGCTACCCACTTAAAGTTGGACAGCAATTAATTATAAATTGTTAAAAATA